>JAJUHR010000142.1 GCA_029267795.1 Planctomycetota bacterium | reverse complement strand
TCTTATCTGAGCGCTTCGATCGAGTTCGACCGGTACTCGCGGGCCTCTCGTGAATTGGCGGTGCTGGAAGGGCAGCGGAGCCTGGTTTTGCAGATGCTGGGTGACGCGTACAGCCGGCTGGGCCGTCCCGGGGAGGCTGTGACGTTCTACGAGCGTGCGGCGAAGCTGGGCCGCGGCGACCAGAGCGCGTTGCTGAGGCGGCGGGTGTATGCGCTGATGCGGGTGGGGGAGGTTTCGGCGGCGTCGGCTGCGGTCGTGGAGCGTTTGCGTGAGAAGGGGTCCGATCCGGCGGTTCTGAACCTGGTGCGGTACCTGGCAGACCACGGTGCGCCGCGTGGGGAGTTGGTAGGTGCGCTGCGTGAGAGTTACGACGGGGGGCACCCTACACCGTTGCTGGCGCTGACGATCGCGGACTTGCTGGACGCCCGTGAGGCGGGCCGGTTCCTCTGGGCGCACCTGGACGCCCATCCCGAGGATCAAGCGGTGTTCGCCCGGTTACTGAAGCTGCAGTTGAGTGACCCGGACCGAGGGGGGCCGCGTGCACGCGAGGCGATCCGGCTTACCGCTTCACTGATCGGTCGGGTGCCGCGTGCGGCGGACGAGTACGCGGCGGGGCTGATGTCGACCTGGGGTGACGCGGCGGGTCTGTACGAGGCGATCCAGAGGCTACCGGCCGAAGAGAGGGCGGCTGCGGTAATGCGGTTGCTGGCGGGGAAGGCTTTGCGTCGGGCCGGGCGGGGGGAGGAGGCTGTGGCGGAGTTCGAGGGGGCGATCGCTTCCGACCCGTCGTTGATCGAGGCCCGGGTGGAGTTGGGCCATTTGCTGCTTGACGCGGGCGAGGTGGATCAAGCAGCCGAGGTGGTCGGGCCATTGGAGGATTCAGCGGATCGTCGGGTGGTGAAGTTGCGGGTCCGGGTGTTGCGTGAGGCGGGGCGGATCAACGAGGCGATCGGGATGGTCGAACGGTTGCTGGCCAGCCGGCCACTGGACGTGGACCTGATCCGGACCCAAGCCGAGTTGTACTTGGAGAAGGGGGACACGGCGTCGGCGGAGCGGGTGCTGCTAGAGGGTTTGGACGTGCAGCCGCGGGCGGAGGAGCTATACGAGGCATTGTTGCGTCTGTACGACCCGAGCCGATCCGGTCACCTTGTGGTTTCCGATGAGCGGTATCGGCGGCTGCTGCAGCGGCTGATCGACCAGATTCCTCAGAGTCGGCTGGCCCGGCTGGAGCGGTCCAAGTGGCTACTGGCCAGCGGGCAGATGGAGCAGGCTGAGCCGGTGCTGCGGCAATTGCTGGTGGAGGATGCGCAAGACCCTGAGGGGCTGCAGTTGCTGTCGGAGTTGCTGCTGAGGACCGACCGCCGCGAGGAGGCTGAGAGGTTGCTGAGCGTGCGGCTGCAGGAGGACCCGAACGACCAACGGCTGATGGCGGTGGCGCTGCGGTTCTATCGTCTGGCTGGGGATAAGGCGCGGACGGCGGAAATGGCCCAGGGGCTGCTGCGGAGCCTGCTGGCGGATAAGCCGAGGGACCTGGCCACGCTCGACACGCTGCTGGAGATTTTGTTCCAGTGCGGGGCGGCTGAGCGGGCGGAGTCGATCCTGGCGGAGCGGTTGGTCGGCGAGCCCGAGGATCGGGGGTTGCTGATGCTGGCCCGGCGGCATTACGAGCGCAGCGGCGACCGGGAGCGATCGTTCGAGGTGACCGAGCGGCTGTTGATGCTAGCCCCGGCGAGCCCGGAACGGGCGCGGAGTCTGGCGGCGCTGTATTTGGAGTACGACCGACCGCAGCAGGCGGTGGAGGTGCTTGAAGCGGCGCTGGAGGACCCCGGCGATCAGCCGCGGGCGCTGGTGAATCTGCTGGGGCGGGCCTGGACGGAGGCGGGCGATCCGGATCGGGCGGACCAGGAGTACGAACGGGCGCTGGACCGTTTTCCCTCGCTCACCGCTGATTTGCTGTTCGATTGGGCGATGCTGTGCGAGCGTCGTGGAGAGCACGAGCGATCCGAGCGATTGCTCGAACGGGTGCTGGCGATGGATCCGCGGCACGCCAACGCCAACAACGCGTTGGGGTATGCCTGGTTGAATGGGGGCCGGGACCTCGAACGAGCTCTGGGGATGATCCGCATCGCGGTGGAGTCGGAAGGGGAGAACGCGGCGTTTCTCGATTCGATGGGGTGGGCGTACTACAAGATCGGCCGGTTCGATGAAGCGGTGTTCTGGCTGCGGCGGGCGAGGGCGGCGCGTGGGGGTGAATATCCGGTGATCTTAAGCCACCTGGGCGACGCGCTGTACCGCGGCGGCGATGCCGAGGCGGCGGTGGCGGTTTGGCAGGCGGGGCTGGTAGTGCTGCCGGAGGCGGATGAGGATCAGGATCCGGAGCTTCCCGGTCTGGGGGAGAAGCTGCGGGGGAAGATCGAAGCGGTGAAGGCTGGGGAGGTGCCCGAGCTTCCCGCGGCGAGGGAGCCTGTATCGCCGGCGCCCGCGGTCCCCCCGGAGGATCGGCTGCCGGAGGAGTCTCCGAAGGAGCTTCCGGGGGAGCCTACGGCGCCTTTCGATGGGCCCGAGCGTGAGCGGGACATTTTGTTGTAGGCGGATTGGCCGTTAGAACCACGAACCGCGGGTTGCCACCCGCGGCTGGGCGGGGCGCTACGGAGTGGGGCGCGCTGCGCTTAGCCTCAGGCACCCACGCGGGCTAGATTGGCACGTCAATGATCTGCCCTACGAGTGGTGAGCACAGCGCACTCTACTGCACCACTTGCAAGCAAGCGGTGGCACCCGAGTTCGTAACCGCAGGTTGCCACGGGTGGCTAGATGTCGTGGTCCGGATTGGGCGTCTGGTTTTTCAGGATCGCGCAAGAGGTGGCCGGTTATCGAGTTGGGTGCTGCAGCGGCGGACGTTCGGCGTGTGGTGAAGGGGGTTGTTCATAGCTATAATCAAAGTTTGCTGAAATAGCGAAAAATCTTGGATTTGTTCGCGTACTTTTCAGGGCGGTTAACCTGCAGGGAATCGCCGGAGGGGGCTGGACCTCCCCAGGTTGCACGGAAGATGAGATCCCCATGGACGAAGCCATGCCTGTGACCTCGACTGGTGGGCTGACCCAGCCGCCGCCGGCCGCATACACCGAAGAGAACATCAAGGTTCTTGAGGGCCTCGACGCGGTGCGTAAGCGTCCGGGGATGTACATTGGGGACACGACGACGCGTGGGCTGCACCATCTGGTTTACGAGATCGTCGATAACTCGATCGACGAGCACATGGCGGGTCGGTGCTCGAACATCAGCGTCAAGATCAACGCGGACGGGTCGGTGAGCGTGGTCGACGACGGGTCGGGGATTCCCGTGGGGCCGTACAAGCACGAGAACCCGCTGCTGAACGGTCGGCCGACGGTGGAGATCGTCATGACCGTCCTGCACGCTGGGGGCAAGTTCGACCACGAGTCGTACAAGGTGTCCGGCGGGCTGCACGGGGTGGGGGCCAGCGTGGTCAACGCGTTGAGCGAGTGGATGGAGGTGGAGGTGTCCCGCGGGGGCAAGCTGTACGCGATGTCATTCGATCGGGGCGTGGTGACCGAGCCGTTGCACGTGATCGGGGAGCGCGTCCGCAGCGGCACGAAGGTCACCTTCAAGCCGGACCCGCAGGTGTTTCCCGACACGCAGTTCCGGTACGAGACGGTGGTCGGCCGGCTCCGCGAGCTGGCGTATCTGAACCCGGGTCTGAACGTGACGGTGGAGGACGAGCGGACACACAAGAAGGAGGTGTTTTTCTTCAAGGAGGGCATCGCCCAGTTTGTGCGGGCGTTGAACGAGGGCAAGAACGTTCTGAACGACCCGCCGATCTGCATCGCGGTGACGGACGAGTCCTCGCACCTGACGTGCGAGGTGGCGATCCAGTACAACGACTCGTACAACGAGACGCTGTTGAGCTTCGCGAACAACATCAACACGATCGAGGGGGGGACGCACCTGTCGGGTTTCAAGACGGCGCTGACGCGGACGTTGAACGTGTACGCCAAGGCCAACAACATCCTCAAGGGGGACACGGCGCCGACGGGTGAGGACCTGCGGGAGGGGATGGCGGCGGTGCTGTCGGTGAAGGTGCCGGACCCGCAGTTTGAGGGGCAGACGAAGACGAAGCTGGGCAACAGCGAGGTGGAGTCGTTCGTGAATTCGGCGGTGGGGGACCGTCTGGCGTCGTGGCTGGAGGAGCACCCGGGGGATGCGCGGCGGATCTGCATGAAGGGGATCCTGGCGGCGCAGGCGCGGGAGGCGGCGCGGAAGGCCCGGGAGCTGACGCGGCGCAAGGGCGCGTTCGACAGCGATGGATTGCCGGGCAAGTTGTACGACTGCACGTCGCGGGAGGTGGAGAGCTCGGAGATCTACCTGGTGGAGGGGGATTCGGCTGGTGGGTCGGCGAAGGCGGGGCGCGACAGCCGGACGCAGGCGATCCTGCCGCTGAAGGGCAAGATCCTGAACGTGGAAAAGGCCCGGCTGGACCGGGTGCTGGGGTTCGAGGAGATCCGCACGATCATCCAGGCGCTGAACTGCGGGATTGGGGCGGATGATTTCGACCTCTCGAAGCTGCGGTACGGCAAGGTGATCATCATGACGGACGCGGACGTGGACGGGTCGCACATCCGGACGCTGCTGCTGACGTTTTTCTTCCGGCAGATGCCGGAGCTGATCCGTCAGAACCGGGTGTACATCGCGCAGCCGCCGCTGTACCAGATCACTCGGAACAAGAAGAGCGAGTACGTGTTGAACGAGCAGCGGATGCGGGCGGTGCTGCGGGACCTGGGGTTGGAGGGGGTGGCGTTGAGCGTCCGGGACGGGCAGCAGCGGGAGGCGCTGCGGTTGTCTGGCACGCAGCTGCGGGTGGTGTTCGACCTGCTGGAGCAGATCGGGGAGCAGGCGCGGACCTTGGAGCGGCGTGGGATCCGGCTGGAGGACCTGCTGGGGCTGCGGTCCAGGGACCCGGTGGGGCGTCAGCGCCTACCCCGTATCCGCCTGCAGGTGCCGGACGAGAGCGGTGCGTTGGTGGACCATTACTTCTGGTCTGAAGAGCAGGAGGCGGAGTTCTGCCGGGAGCGCGGGGTCAAGCAATCGGACCCGGAGCTGGACATTCTGATCGGGGACGAGGCCCCTGCGGGGGGTGCTGCCGAAGCCGCTGGGGACGCCCGCGTCAGGGCGATCCGCAAGGAGCTGCACGAGGTGAAGGAGATCGAGCGGCTGATGGCGAGGCTGGCGGAGTTCGGGCTGTCGATGGAGGACTACTCGCTGCAGCTGGAGGTGTCGCCGAGCGGCGAGAAGCCGCCGACGAAGTTCGCGCTGCGGATCAAGGAGCCCAAGGGGGAAGAGCGAGTGGTGGACGTGGCGAACCTGTCGCAGGTGGTGCCCGCGGTGCTGGAGGCCGGCAAGCAAGGGATCGAGATCAAGCGGTTCAAGGGGTTGGGCGAGATGGACGCTTCGCAG
>JAJUHR010000055.1 GCA_029267795.1 Planctomycetota bacterium | reverse complement strand
GGGGAAGCTGCGGGGCGGTGCAGATCGGGGGGGTCTTGCCAGCGAACGACCTCCCAAAACGGTTGAGGTTGGTTCGATTCGAGCACGCTCAGGTGGCATTTGTGAATCCCACGGGCATGGAGCTTGTGGAATGCTTTGTCGACCAGCAGTTTAGCCAACCCGCGATCCGCGTGGGTCTTGGCGATGGCGAGCTGGTAGGTGTATCGATCCTGGTTCTGACGGTCGCAGACGATGGCTCCCACGATCCTGCCCTGCTCACGGACCACGAGGCTGAGCCACCAGCGACGGCCCAGATTGAATGTCAGGGTCTGCTGCAGGTCGCCCAAGGCGGTGCCGTCGGAAACCGCCTGCTTCCAGAGTTGAAGCACTTCGTCGCGGTCGGGGGCACGGAACTCGGAGATCTCCAATGCCATCGCAGGTCGCCCGCGTCTCGCTACCTTGGGCCAAGATCGGGGGGGCAAGCCACCCCTAACGGCCCTTTACGGCGGGCCCGAACCTTGTGTTGGCCTGGCTCGTTGAGCCTTCGATGGGTTAGATCGGCAACTTATCGGCGATGGTTATGTTTGTTGGACCACGGAGGGGCTTGAAAAGCGGCGATGGATGAGTCGTGAGGCTCAGAGAGCCGTCGACGTGCCGTGCGGGTGAAGCGAGCTGTGCAATATGATTGACAAGAAGTTGATATCGCAGAGGATACGGCGTACCAGGCACCGAGGCCAAGGGTGGGGATAGGGGTCGTGGCTTGATGCAAATCGAGGTCTGCTGGGGTGGATGGGCTGCGGGTATGGCATAATATAAGGCGTCATTTATCCAAGGGGTCGTGGCTCAGGGCGGGTTAATGAGTATCCGTAGGCCTGCCCGACTAATTATTTCATGAGCCGATGCGGTCGGAGGGAGGAGTTGATGCCAAAGCGTCGGGCGTGTGCCCGGAAGCGCACCGAAGGTCTTTTTTAATTGCTGCCTTGTTGGCCCTTTGGAACCCCCGGAAATTCGGCCCCCGGAAGCTCAGCCCCCGGAAGCTGACCGGCTCCGGAGACCCTTAGGAACCCGCGGAACCCCGGAACCCCCGGAGACCCCATGCCTCGCACTCGTCGCAAGTTAGGTGAAATCCTTGTTCAATGGGGCTTGCTCACCGAGCAGCAGTTGGAGCGGGCGCGCCAGTTATCGGAGAGCTCCCAGCAGCGGATCGGGCAAGTGCTGGTGCAGTTGGGTTACGTGACCGAGTCGGACGTGGCCAAAGCGCTGGCGTACCAGTTCGACCTGGAATACATCGACTTGGACCAGCCCAACGCGATCAACAAGGAGAAGCTGGGGCTGCTGCCGCCGGACGTGATCCGCAAGTACCTGGTGTTGCCGCTGGACAAGGTGGGCGGTCGGCTGAAGATCCTGATCCACGACCCGCTGGATTTGGAAACGCTGGATAACCTGCGGTTCCGGATGCACTGCGAGATCGACACGGCGGTCGGGGCGCGGGGCAAGATCAAGGAGTACATCGATCAGATGCTCAGCGACACGGCTGCGAGCATCGATCAGGCGGTGCGTGCATTGAGCGTGGACAGCGGCGGGGCCTCGATCGACCTGGAGGTGGCCGGGCCGGAGCTGGAGGTCACCGGGAAAGCCAGCGAGGTGGAGGACGCCCAGCAGGCGCCGATCATCCGGCTGGTGTACCACATCATCCGCGAGGCGGTGGAGCTGCGGGCGAGCGATATCCACATCGAGCCGCTGGCGGACCGAGTGCGGCTGCGGTACCGGATCGACGGGGTGTGCCAGGAGCGAGACCGGATCCCCAAGCGGACGCAGTCGGCGGTGATCGCGCGGTTGAAGATCATGGCGGGGGTGAAGGTGGAGGAGAAGCGTGTGCCCCAGGACGGGCGGATCAAGCTCAAGATCGGGGCGGAGGTCGTGGACTTCCGGTTCAGCTGTTGCCCGGCGTACCACGGCGAGAGCTGCGTGCTGCGGATCCTGCGGGCGCAGTCGGCGAAGATCGGGCTGACGAACCTGGGGTTGCACGAGGATACCAAGGAGCAGTTCGACCGGATCATCCGCCGGCCCAACGGGATCTTCCTGGTGACGGGGCCGACGGGCAGCGGCAAGACGACGACGCTGTATTCGGCGCTGGACACGCTGAACCGGCCGGACCGCAAGATCATCACCGCGGAGGACCCGATCGAGTACAACTTCAAGGGCATCAACCAGTGCCAGGTGAACGAGCAGATCGGGCTGACGTTCGCGCGGATCCTGCGGGCGATGTTGCGGCAGGCGCCCAACGTGATCCTGGTGGGTGAGATCCGCGACAAGGAAGTGGCGGAGGTGGCGATCCAGGCGGCGCTGACGGGGCACCTGGTGTTCTCGACGCTGCACACGAACGACGCGCCATCGGCGATCACGCGGTTGATCGACATGGGGGTCAAGCCGTTTTTGGTGGCCAGCTCGATCCAGGCGGTGTTGGCGCAGCGGCTGGTGCGCATGCTGTGCGAGGCGTGCAAGAAGCCGGACCCGAACCCGAACCCGCGGCTGCTGCGGCTGTGCGGGCTGACGGAGCGGGAGCTGCGTTCTCATACGATCTATCAGGCGGTGGGCTGCCCGCGTTGTGCCAACACGGGGTATCGGGGGCGCAAGGGGATCTTCGAGATGATGGTGGTCAACCCGCAGATCCGGGAGTTGGCGTTCAACCGCGCCCCGCTGAACCAGATCCGGGCCGCGGCGGTGGCGTCGGGGATGCGGACGCTGCTGGGGGACGGGCGGCTGAAGATTCTCGAGGGGCTGACGACGCCTGACGAGGTCAGCCGTGTGACCCAAGTGGAGGGGTTGATCGAAGAGGCGACGGGCGTGGGTGAGATGGCCCAGGTGGCGTAGCGGGGGTATGAGGCGTGGGGGCGTGGCGCGCGGGCAAGCGCGGCGCGGGAATCATAACCGCGGGTTGGCAGCGGCGGCTATTGGGGGTGCGCACAGCGCAGCCTACAGTACTACGGACTGGGGCACGCTGCGCTTAGCCCCAGGCACCCAGCGCACTATGAGCCCACCGTGTGTTCAGGGCGGGCCAAATAGTAGGTGGCGGGCCCGCTGCGCTTGACCCGCCCTACCTTGCTCTGCCTCGAGGGAGAGGGGTAAAAAAAACCGCGGGTTGCCACCCGCGGCTAGTAACGATGTCCGGGCAGGCCCGGACCTACGAGTTGCAGGCCCGCCATGTGTTCATGGCGGGCTAAGTAGCACCGAGCGTGGAGTGGGTGGGGAGCGGGCGGCCATAGACGTGGAGTGAGGCATGTCGACGTTGCAGATCGACCGGTTGCTGGAGACGGCGATCAAACAAGGGGCTAGCGACGTCCACTTGACGGTGGGCCGGCCGCCGACGGTTCGGCTGCGTGGCAGGCTGGTGGAGATGAAGACGAAGGTGCTGGAGCCTGCGGACACGCTGGCGTTGATGCGGTCGATTGCGCCGGAGCGTTGCCAGAGCGAGCTGGAGCAGGTGGGCGGGTCGGACTTTGGGTTCGCGTACGAGAGCGGGACGCGGTTCCGGGTTTCGATCTTCAAGGTCAAGGGCAACGTGGCGGTGGTGCTGCGGCAGATCCCCGAGCGGTTGATGAGTTTTCAGGAGATCGGGCTGCCGGCGATCGTGGCGGACCTGTGCCGGCGGCCGCGGGGGCTGTTCCTGGTGACGGGGCCGACGGGCAGTGGCAAGACGACGACGCTGGCGGCGATGATCAACTACATCAATGAGACCATGGACCGGCACATCGTGACGGTGGAGGACCCGATCGAGTACTATCACCCGCACAAGAAGAGCATCGTCAATCAGCGGGAGGTGGGGTCTGACGTGCCGACGTTCGCGGAGGCGCTGCGGCGGGTATTGCGGCAGGACCCGGACGTGGTACTGGTGGGCGAGATGCGTGACCTGGAGACGATCGAGGCGGCGGTGCGGGCGGCGGAGACGGGGCACCTGGTGTTCGGCACGCTGCACACGACCGGGGCGTCGGGGACGATCAGCCGGATCGTCGACGCGTTCCCGGTGGACCAGCAGAACCAGATCCGGATGCAGCTGAGCGTGAGCCTGATGGCGGTGTTGAGCCAGCAGCTGCTGCCCCGGAGCGACCGCAAGGGGATGGTGGCGGCGTACGAGTTCATGGTGGTGACGCCGGCGATCTCGAACCTGATCCGCGAGAATAAGACGTATCGGATCGACTCGTCGATCCAGACGGGCAAGAAGTTTGGGATGCAACTGCTGGACGACCACCTGTGGGAGCTTTACCGGCAACGGGTCATCTCGGCGGAGGACATGGTGGACAAGGCGAAGGAGCCGACGCTGCTGATCGAAAAGGTGCACCGAGCTGGAGAGCGGATCGGGCGGCCGGAGCTGGATGTGGCTGAAGACGCGGCGTGAAGGGGGTGAGTTTTTAGCGTGGGTTGCGAGTGACCGGGGGGCGCCCAGCGCGGGAAGCGGACGAGTCACCCCCACCCGGCCTGTGCCTCGAGGGAGAGGGGTTGGGAGAATCGCGGGTTGCAGTCGGCAGTTATTGGCGGGTCCGCTGCGCTTGACCCGCCCTACCACGGAGTCATCGTGTCCGGGCAGGCCCGGGCCTACGAGTTGCAGGCCCGCCATGTGTTCATGGCGGGCTAAATTACCGGCAGGTCAATGACCTGCCCTATAGAGCTCCGGCGTGAATGGGGGGAGGCGGCGTGGGATTGATTGTGGGAGTCCCCCCCTGCCGATCATGTCTTAGTAATAAAATGAAGGTGCCGGGCTGGAATAGTTATCGGGAAGGGGAACCTGCTTTGGTAGCGCGGCGCCGAAGTCGCGGAGGGGTGGGGGCGAAGCCCGCGGTTATCGGCCGTGGGGGGTTGGGTGCCACGGCGGGAGGGTCGGTGTGCTGCACCCCGTTCCATGATGTGGCTCGGGGCGGTCTAAAGAACGGCTCGGGGAGAATCGGGACGCGTAATGATGGTTCCACCGGTCAAACCCAATTCGGCTCCTGCGACACCGCTGAACAGCCTCAAGGGGCTGCGGATCGGGCGGATCCTGACCAAGATGGGCAAGGTGACGCGCGACCAGGTGCATGAGGCGCTACAGATCCAGCAGGAGAGGCGGCTGCCGCTGGGTCGGATCCTGGTGGAGCTGGGGTACATCACGGAGGACGACGTCAACGCGGCGCTGGCGGCCCAGATGGGGATGGAGGTGGTGGACCTGGAGCACCGAGACATCCCCGAGGCGGTGATCCGGGTGTTGCCGGCTGAGACGGCGCAGGCCTACCAGGTGGTGCCGCTGGAGTACGACAAGTCGACGAACACGTTGACGGTGGCGCTAAAGTCGGCGAGCAACTTCCGAGCGATCGATGACCTGCGGCTGCTGATGGGGTACCACGTCAAGCCGGTGGTGGCGGACCCGAAGCAGGTGGAGAAGCTGATCACGGCGTACTACGGGAGCGGGCAGGAGTCGCTGACGTCGCTGATCGGGGACCTGAGCGAGGACACGGACCTGGAGCAGTTGAAGGACCGGGGCGAGTCGATCGACCTGGAGACGCTGATCCAGGCGGCGGACTCGAACAAGGTCAAGAGGCTGCTGAACCTGGTGCTGATGCAGGCGATCAAGGACAAGGCGTCGGACATCCACTTCGAGCCGTTCGAGGACGAGTTTAAGCTGCGGTACCGGATCGACGGGGTGCTGTACGAGATGATTCCGCCGCCGAAGTATCTGGCGCTGCCGATCGTGAGCCGGATCAAGGTGATGTCGAACCTGGACATCGCGGAGCGGCGGCTGCCGCAGGACGGGCGGATCGAGCTGGTGGTGAACGGGAACCCGGTGGACCTGCGGGTGTCGGTGCTGCCGACGATGTTCGGCGAGTCGGTGGTGATGCGGGTGCTGGACCGGTCGAACGTGTCGCTGGACCTGGAGAAGGTGGGGATGAGGCCGGACGATTTGGAGTTGTTCCGGCAGCTAATCCACAAGCCCAACGGGATCGTGATCGTGACGGGGCCGACGGGCAGCGGCAAGACGACGACGCTGTACGCGGCGTTGAGCGAGCTGAACAGCCCGGAGGTGAAGATCCTGACGGTGGAGGACCCTGTCGAATACGACATCGACGGGCTGATGCAGGTGCAGGTGAACCCGGACGTGGGGCTGACGTTCGCGGCGGCGCTGCGGAGCTTCCTGAGGCAGGACCCGGACATCATCCTGGTGGGGGAGACGCGGGACCTGGAGACGGCGCAGATCGCGGTGCAGGCGTCGCTGACGGGGCACCTGGTGTTCACGACGCTGCACACCAATGACGCGCCCAGCTCGATCGCGCGGCTGGTGGACCTGGGGCTGGAGCCGTTCCTGGTGACGGCGACGATCGAGGGGATCCTGGCGCAGCGGCTGGTGCGGACGATCTGCCCGCGGTGCAAGGAGGCCTTTGAGCCGACCGAGCAGCAGCTGATGGAGCTGGACATGACGCCGCAGGAGCTGCGTGGGCGGAAGGTGTACCGCGGGGCGGGGTGTGATTACTGCCACCACAGCGGGTACAAGGGCCGGATGGGGCTGTTTGAGATCATGGTGCTGGACGACGAGATGCGGGAGATGATCATGCGGAACGTGTCGACGCAGACGCTGCGTGCCGAGGCGCTCAAGCGTGGGATGCGGACGCTGCGTCAGAGCGGGTTGCTGGCCCTGTTCGATGGGCTGACGACGATCGAGGAGGTGGCGCGGGAGACGCTGATCAGCGAGTGAGGGGGCCCTGTGGGGGCGGGTCGAGGGCTGCGACGGCGTTTGTCCGAACGCGGCGGTGACAGGTCGATCAGGAGTGCGGCATGCCGACGTTCATCTACGAAGCGATCAACCCGGCCGGTCAGAAGCAAAAGGGGCAGGTGACGGCGAACACCAGCGAGGAGGCGATCGCCCAGATCCGGGGGTTGGGGGTCTTCCCCACGCTGGTGCGGGAGAAGAAGGGGAAGAAGGGCGAGGAGGGGGCCGCGGGGGCGGGCGCGGCGGCGGGCGGGCGGAAGAAGCTGAGCGAGATCACGATTTCGATTGGGGGGGTCAGCCGCAAGACGCTGATGCTGTTCACGCGGCAGCTGTCGACGCTGCAGGACGCGGGGCTGCCGATCCTCAAGTCGCTGGCGGTGCTGGAGCAGCAGCAGAGGCCGGGGATATTCAAGAAGGTCCTGCGCAACCTGCACGAGGACGTGTCGGGTGGCTCGACGCTGTCGGACGCGATGGCGCGGAACCCCAAGGCGTTCGACAAGCTGTACACGAAGATGGTGGCGGCGGGCGAGGTCGGCGGGGTGCTGGACGTGATCCTGAGGCGGCTGGCGGAGTTCTTGGAGAAGGCGGCGCGGCTGAGGCGTCGGATCATCGGGGCGATGATCTACCCGACGCTGGTGCTGAGCGTGGCGGCGATCATCGTGCTGGGGATCATGACGTTTATTGTGCCGAAGTTCGAGGGGATCTTCGAGGACTTCGACACCGAGATGCCCCCGATGACGGTGGCGCTGATCAACGGGAGCCGGTGGCTGGGGGGCCGGCTGTACGAGGGCCAGACGGTCCCGGGGCTGGCGTACGTGGCGGCGGTGCCGTTCGTGTTGTTCTTCGGGGTGAAGCTGGCGCGGAAGACGTCGGCGGGGCGGGGGGCGCTGGACGCGCTGGTGCTGAAGCTGCCGGTGGTCGGCGCGCTGGTGGCCAAGAGCACGATCGCCCGGTTCACGCGGACGCTGGGGACGCTGATCACCGCGGGGGTGCCGATCTTAGAGGCGATCCTGATCACGCGCGACACCACGGGGAACACGGTGTTTCAGCGGGCGCTGACGTCGGTGCACGACTCGGTGCGACAGGGGGACACGTTCGCTGAGCCGCTGCGGAAGTCCGGGGTGTGCGACGCGCTGGTGGTGAACATGATCGGGGTGGGCGAAGAGACGGGCGAGCTGGACAAGATGCTGCTGAAGATCGCGGACACGTACGACGAGGAGGTGGACACGCTGGTGGCGGGGCTGGTGTCGCTGCTGGAGCCGCTGATGGTGGTGGTGCTGGGGGTGAGCATCGGGTTCATCGTGGTGTCGCTGTTCCTGCCGCTGATCAAGCTGATCCAGTCGGTGTCGCCGTGATGTGGGGCGTGGTGAGGGAGGCTCTGATGCCCGTCGGGGGCGTGGGTTGCTTACCTATGGCGCTCGTATCGCAGCCGGGTCGGGGGAGGCGGCGGGACGCGCGGGCGTTGGGTTTTAGCTTGACGGAGCTGCTCGTGGTGGTGGGGATTATCGTGCTGCTGATCGGGATTCTGGTGCCAGTGGTGACGGGGATGTACCGGCGGGCCGCCGAGTCGCAGACGCGTAACACCTTGTCGGCTGCGAAGGCGATCGCGGACGAGTACGAGCTGCAGACGGGGTCGGCGGTGAACCACCTGTCGAGCGTGACAACGCCGTTTAATTGGAATTTGAAGAAGGCGTACAACAACACGACGATGACGGGGCAAGCGGTGATCAGCGACACGGGGGAGCGGTTCTGTTGGGCGGCGATGCAGGTGGAGAACACTGCGCGGATGCTGCCGGCGTTGGGCGGGGAGGTGTTCAAGGACGGTGACGGCAACGGGTTCATGGAGCTGCGCGACGGGTGGGGGCACAAGATCAGGTACGCAGCGATGGTGAGCCACGGCGACGCGGACGGGTCGGACGACGAGCTGCCGGAGTACCCGCGGCCGTTCTTCGCCTCGGCGGGTTACGACGGGCAATTCGGCAACGCCGAGACGGGCAACGCGAGCCAGCCGCCGCTGCAGGACAACCTGTACAGCTTCAACCTGGAATAGGGCGATAGGGCGATGATGCGCGGGCTGGTGGTGCGACAGGTCGGGTTCACGCTGATCGAGCTGGTGGTGCGGGGGAACGTTGCGCTGGGGTCCGTGTTGATCGCCGCGGTGTTTCGAGAATGACCGGGATGAAACGTAATCCCCAACACGGTGAATGGGTTTCGCCCCCCTCTTGCCTTAAAGGGGTTTCAAACCCCTCTCCCCTTG
>JAJUHR010000106.1 GCA_029267795.1 Planctomycetota bacterium | reverse complement strand
TTATGATCTTGCACAATGACCGACCGGCCGCAACACCGATCGACACCCACGTGATGTCCAACCTCACCCCAAGAACCCCCGCTGCCACGGTCAGCGATCCGAACCAGTTGGCCGAACTGGTGCGGGACTGCGGCGCCGCGGGCAGGCCGATCGTCGATTATGGCGTCGCGCACGGCGGCCTGGGCCACCCCCCGCCCCCTCAGCACGTGCGGCTGACCCAACAGGGATCGGTCATCGAGCACTACGTGCGGGATATGGTCGTTCGCGCCGCAGCGGGGACCACCCTAGGGCAGCTCCAGGCTGAACTGCAATCGCACGGGCAATTCCTCCCCATCGACGCCGATGACGACCTGACGCTTGGAGAAGTCATCGCGCACAACGTGTACGGGGGGCTTCGACTGGGCTTCGGCGCGATGCGTGACCGCCTGCTCGGCTTAGGGTACGTCGACGGCCTGGGCCGAAAGGTCCACGTCGGCGGGCGGACGGTTAAAAACGTGGCGGGCTACGACGTCACCCGTCTGATGATCGGCAGTCTGGGCGAGCTGGGGATCCTGTTCGAGGCCATCGTACGCACCGCGGCGACCCCCCAGACCGCGGCGACCGCCGAAATCGAGCTGACCGACCCGTCGGCCCTGGACGCCGCGATGACCGCCTGGCTCACGAGCGACGCGGCGCCCGCCTCCGTGGAGATGACGACCCGCCCCGGCCGGTGGGTCGTGCACGCAGGGTATTTCGGCGGCCAGCGCGCGTGCGACGCCCAGCTCGCGGCCCTGCAGTCGCTTGTGAACAACGTGCCTGATGCGCGCATCAAAGACATCCGCCGCGGCACTTACGAAGCTAACGCGAAGGAAAGGGCCCTAAGGCGATCATGGCGGCGGCAATCGCCCGCACTGGTCAAGATCGTGGTCCCGCCAGGCGCCACGGGCGAGTTGTGCCAGGCGATCGCGTCGTGGGCCGAGCGCACTGGGCCGTTGGAACTGAGCGCCTTGCCCGCGCACGGGTGCGTTTTCGCCGGGGACAGGCTCGATCACGCCACTGCCTGTGAGCTGGACCGGGAGCTCCAACGCGTGCTTGAATCCCTCGGGGGCTTGCGCGTCTGGTACAACCGGCCGCTGATTTCCGGCAACGATGAACCCACGGGACGCCCGCGCCACGCCGAACCGCAGGAGATCAAGCCTTTCTGGCCCCCGCAACCGGACAGCCCAATGCTGACCCGCTTAAAAGCCGTCTTGGACCCCCTGGGCATCTTCAACCCGGGACGTTCGATCAAACCCAGCGACACGAGGAGCCAACCGTGACGAGCCCGCTCACAACGCCCCGCGTGGTGTCTGGGCTTGGCTCAGCGGTCGCCTCGCACCGCGACTTACGCCACCCGCTACCCGTGCTGAAGCTGGACCCGCGCACCTACGCCCGAGCCCAGGATTGCGTGCACTGTGGGCTGTGTCTGACCGCGTGCCCGACGTACCTGCTCACAGGTTCCGAAGCCGATTCACCCCGTGGACGGATCCATCTGATCAAGGGGCTCGCCGACGGCCGGATTGACCCAACCCCGGCTGTGGTCCAGCACCTGGACCTTTGCCTGGACTGCCGAGCGTGCGAGACCGCCTGCCCCTCCGACGTGGTCTATCACGAGCTGATCGAAGAGGCTCGGGCGAGATTGGCCGAAACCGGTTCGCCCCCACCGATGGACGCCCTGACCCGAACGGTCATTTTCCACCTGCTCCCATACCCCGTCCGCCTGAAGTTGGCGCTGCTGCCTATCCGTTTGCTGCAGCGGCTAAAAATGTGGGAGCCGCTGGTTCGAGGCCTGGCGGCGATGAGAATGACTCGGGGGCTGCGCCACCTTCCGCGGCTGGTTCCCCGGCGAGGTCGGCTATGGGAACCCGCCCTGGCCGAGCACCACCACCCCGCCAAGCCGGCGTCGGCATCGGACGCCGCGATGACGATCGGATTCTTCACCGGTTGCGTCGGCAGTGCGCTTGACGGGGACGCCAACCGACAGGCGGTGCAGCTGCTGCAGTTTACAGGTTGCCACGTGTGGGTGCCGCGTCCGCCATCTTGCTGCGGGGCGATTCATCACCACAACGGCCGGGTCGAGCACGCACGCCGGTTCGCCCGGGCCAACATCGACGCCTTTCAGCGCGGGGCCGGCCCTCACCGCTGCGATCGCATCGTGAGCACCGTCGCCGGCTGCGGGGCGATGCTCAAGGAATACCCCCACTTGCTGCGGGACGACCCGGCTTACGCGGCGCGGGCCGAAGCATTCGCCGCACAAGTCCGCGACATCAGCGAGTTGCTCGTCGAGTTGACCCCGCCGCCACCGCAGCGCTCGCTCCCTACCACGGTGGCTTACCACGACGCGTGCCACCTCGCCCACGCCCGGCGCGTCACCCAAGCCCCCCGGCAACTGCTGAGCTGGATCCCGGGGCTGCGAGTCGTGCCGCTGGTCGAATCCACCGTCTGTTGCGGGGCCGCGGGGACGTACAGCCTCCAACAGCCCCACATGGCAGCCGCCCTGGCACAAAGAAAACTCCGGCACCTCTTAGACAGCGGCGCGGACACGTGCGTGACCGGGAACGTCGGCTGCGCGATGCAGATCCAGGCCGAGGCGGACCGGCAAGGGTCCAACCTGCGGGTCGTGCACCCCGTGACGCTGCTGCACGAGGCGTACTTCGGTCCGCCGATCCCATCGCAGTAAAGTCGCGGCGTCTCACGGACCAATCAACACGAGGTTGTCCCGGTGGATCACCTCCGCGTAGGCGGGCCGACCGAGGATCTTCTTCAGCTGCGTGGATTTCTTGCCCATGATCAGGTGCAGCTCGTCCGCGCTGTAATTGATTTGGCCGCGGGCGATCTCGCACCCTTCGGGGTCAGCCACCGAGACGACCTGGCCGCGGTCAAACCGCCCCGTGCACGCGGTAATCCCGATCGCCAGCAAACTCTTGCCCTGCTTGATCAGGGCCTCGGCGGCCCCGGCGTCCACCGTGACGATCCCGGCCGGGCGCTTGGTCAGGCCGATCCACCGCCGCCGGCTGTCGAGCTTGCGCCCCCGCGGCACGAACACGGTGCCCAACAACTCGGCGTCGAACAGCCGGGGCAGCACGTTCGGCTCGCGACCGTTGGCGATCACCGCGACCTCGCCGGCCTCGGTCACCAAGCGGGCCGCCTCCAGCTTCGAGAACATCCCACCGGTGCCCAGCTTGCTCGTATCCTTCCGGGCCAAGCCTCTCGCGGCCGCAACGTTCTCCACCAGGTCGATCCGGCTCCCCTGCGGGTCCAGCAGGCCGTCCACCACCGTCAGCAGGATCAGCGCCTCGGCCCGCAGGGCGTTGCACGTCAGGGCCGCGAGCATGTCGTTGTCGCCGAACTTCAGCTCGTCCACCGCGACGGTGTCGTTCTCGTTGAGGATCGGCACGCACCCCAGCGCGTGCAGCCGGCTCAGGCAGTTGCGGATGTTCAGGAACCGCGTGCGGACGTCGAAGTCCCGCCGCGTCAGCAACACCTGGGCCACCTTCACCCCCATCGGGGCGAACGCCTCGTGCATGTACGTCATCAGCAGCCGCTGGCCGACTGCCGCCACCGCCTGCAGCGTCGGGACGTCCTTCGGCTTCGTGGCCATGCCCAGTTCGGCCCGCCCGGCCCCGATGGCGCCGCTGGAGACCACCGTCACCTCGATCCCGCGCTGCCGCAGCTCCTGCAACTGCCGGGCGACGTCGCGCAGAAACTCGCGGTCCAGCCCCGGGGCCTTCGGGTCGCTGCTGGTCAGCACCGAGGTGCCCATCTTCACCACGATCCGGCGCGCCGCCACAAGGCGACTTTGGCGTAGTTCAACGGAAGTCATCGATACGCAACACCCCCACACGGCCGCAGCGATCCCGGCCCCCCCAAGGCCAACCGATCACACCGCGGCCGCGGAAACCCCACGACCTTTCAATCCGGCGGCCCCCGCGCCGGCGGGCATCAGCCGCAGCAGCATCTCCACGTGTCGCTGGGTCGCCCCACGCCGCGACACGATCGTTTCGCGCCCCCGCCGGGCCATGTCCGCAGCCCGATCGGGATGCGCCAGCAGTTCGGCAGCCGCCTCGCCCGGACGGTCGGTCACCTGAATCCCCCCCGCGGCACACAGCGTCTGCACCGTCTCAGCGAAGTCGCTGTGGTGCGGGCCGATCAGGGTTGGCTTGCCCAGCGCCACCGGCTCCACCGGGTTCGAGCCGTGCAACCCCAAAAAGCTGCGCCCCACGATCGCGACATCCGCCAAGGCATACACCTTTTGCAACTCCCCCATCGTGTCGACGAGGAAGAACCGGCCGCGGGCGCGTGGCGGCGTGCTGCCGTCGGGGTGCCGGCTGCGGCGCACCATCCCGGGGCACAGCGCCGCGACCTCGTCGAACCGCTCGGGCTTGCGGGGCACCAGCACCAGCTGGGCGTGAGCCGGGCACGTGTCGATCAATAGCTTCTCCTCTCCCGGACCGGTGGACCCCGCCACGACCACCGGCCGGGCGCGGTCGATCCCCATCGCCGCCGCCAGCTCCGCCGCGCCGCGCACCTGCGCCGGGTCGCACAGCTCGACCGAATCCCACTTCATCGAGTCGAGCACCGCCACCCGCTCCGCCGGGGTGCCCATCGCGATGAACCGATCGGCGTACTCGCACGTCTGGGCCCCCACAGCCGCAAGCCGGGCGAACGTGCGGCGCAGCCAAGGACGCACGATCCGATAATGTTTGAAGCTGCGCTCGCTCAGCCGGCCGTTCACCACACACATGGGGATCCCGCGCCGGTAGCACTCATCGACGAAATTCGGCCAAACCTCAAGCTCCGTCAGCGCTACCAGGCTCGGCTCAACCGCGTCAAGGAACCGCCGCACACAGCACGAAAAATCCAACGGGTATCGGACCACCCGGTGCGCCGGTTCGAACAACTCCTTCGCTCGAGCGAGGCCCGTGTCGGTCGTGACGCTGACGACCAACCGACCTCCCCCGCCCAACCGGTCGGACAAAGCCCGCACCAGCCCCGCCACAGCGTTCACCTCCCCCACGCTGACCGCGTGGATCAGCACGGTAGGCGCAGGCAAGCCCCCGCTCCCGGCGCAGGCCCCCGAGTCCGCAGCCACCGTCCCGATACCGACACCGCGGGCGAACCGACCCGACCAGTCGGTCCGCCACTTGCCGGTGCGCAGCATCCGGTAGCCCCAGACCGGCGCGGAGACGATCCCTCCCGCTGCATAGAGTGCGTCGAAGCCCAACCCCATCGCGGGCATTGTAGGGCGAGCCAGCTGGATCGATAAATCCGTGGCGTGGCGGCTCACCGCTCGGACCCGCGCTGTCCCCGCCCATCTTTGTTCCGTACAATCCGCCGCGATGCCCCCGAGCCAGAAGTTCTACATCACCACGCCGATCTACTACGTCAACGACCGCCCGCACATCGGGCACGCGTACACCACGACGATCGCGGACACCCTGGCCCGGCACCACCGGCTGCGCGGCCACGACGTGTTCTTCCTCACCGGCACCGACGAGCACTCCGCGAAGGTCGTCGAAGCCGCCGCCGAGCGGGGCTTGGCCCCCCAGCAATGGGCCGACCACAACGCCCGGCAGTTCCAGGACACGTTCCGCCGATTGGGCATCACCAACAATGACTTCGTCCGCACCAGCCAGCAGCGGCACAAGCAGCGCGTCGTGCACTACGTCCAGCAACTGATGGACAGCGGCGACGTCTACCTGGGCGAGTACGAGGGCTGGTACGACGCCGGCCAGGAGGAATACCTGCCCGAAACCAAGGCCAAGGAGTACGGCTACAAGAGCCCGATCAACGGCAAGCCCCTGGTGCGCAAGAAGGAGAAAAACTATTTCTTCCGGCTCAGCCAGTACCAGGACCGCTTGCTGCAATTGATGCGAGCCAACTCCGCGTGTCCGCCGCCAACCCACGCCGTCGCGGGGTCTCTTGCAGCATCGCAGGGGTTCGTCGAGCCGGAGGCCCGCCGCAACGAGGTCATCGCCAGGATCCAGGAAGGCCTCAACGATGTGCCGATCTCCCGCACCGGCGCCGGCGACTGGGGGATCAGGATTCCCGGCGACGAACAGCACACGATCTACGTGTGGATCGACGCGCTGTTCAACTACCTATCGATCGTTGATACGGACGACCGGCGTCGGTACTGGCCCGCCGACGTTCACCTGATCGCCAAGGACATCCTCTGGTTCCACGCGGTGATCTGGCCGGCGCTGCTGATGGCGCTGCGAGGGCGGCCCGGAAACGAGTGGATGAAGCTGCCGGCCACCGTATACGCCCACAGCTTCTGGATCAGCGAAGGCCAGAAGATGAGCAAGTCGCTGGGCAACTTCATCGACCTGGAAAAGATCGACCACTACGTCGGCACGTTCGGGCTCGACGCCTTCCGCTACTTCCTGGCCAGCAACGGGCCCCTGGGCACCACCGACAGCGACTTCTCCGAAGCCAAGTTCATCGAGGTGTACAACTCCGACCTGGCCAACACGATCGGCAACTGCTTCTCACGCGTCACGAACATGATCCAGCGTTACTTCGGCGGCAAGCTCCCCCC
>JAJUHR010000062.1 GCA_029267795.1 Planctomycetota bacterium | reverse complement strand
GTCGGCGCAGGCGGAGCGGATCGGCTCTGGGATCGTGGCGGTGAGCTTGTTGACCGCCTCGAGGCCGGGGGCGTAGAGCGGCCTGGAACGCTGAGCGGAAGCGGCCTTGCCCAGCAGCATCAGGCCGAGGGTTTCGGGCACTGTAAGGCTGATCGGCGGCAGAAAGAAGTTGCGGGCAACGCGGTAACCCAGGGTGGGTTCGTGGTAGTATGGGATGCCTGCCAGTTGCAGCATCTTCAGATCCCGGAACAGCGTTCTGCGGCTGATGGCTAGTTCGCTGGTTAATTCGCTCACGGAACGTACCCTGCCGCATTGCAACAGGGTGATCAACCGCAACAAACGATGGATCCGTCCCACACTCATTTTCGGTAATTATGTGGGGTTAGTTCAACTGATCCGATGCCATATGGTTGGCACCGGGGCGACAAACGTCACCGTATAACCACAAGGACAAAGAGTGGGTGGAAAGTACCGCTCGATCGCATGCCCGTTACACCTACGGAGCCTTGCCCCCCGACCAACAAGCCACGTTATGCTCCCAAGCATCGGCAGCAGATGCGACCGTAAAGCCCGAACGCTTAGGCCTAGAGTATACAGCAAACCACTTGTGGGGTCGATCGTTGGGCCCGGGACTTAAGACTTTTTTTGCCGTGGGAGTTTAAAAGCCCTCTCCCTTGGCGGCTCTTATCTAAAGTCGCGCACTGATCGCCTTGAGGTTCGCCCGGAACATATCTCTCTCAAGCGGCGCCCTGATCTAACGCAATCCCGCTTTGTCGCAGCAGGCTGATGAACTGGTCGGTAAACACGAAGTTGTGGTCGGGAAAGCTCAGACCCTTGCGATTGCGATCGATGTGGCTGAACATCAGGTCGATCTCGCCCAACAGATCGGTGGAGCCGCGGGCGGGATCGATTAATTCCACGGTGCCGGTGGTGGCGGCGCCGGCATCGTCGATGCGGTCGAGCACGGCTGTGTAGCGAAGGGTGTAGCCCGGCACAGCGGGGAGCAAGAACCGAGCGCGGCTGATCTTGGCCAGGATGACCTTCTCGCGAAACTGCCGAGCGTGACCGACAAGCAAGCCGGCGGTTTGGGCCATGCCCTCGATGATCAGCGTGTTAGGCATCACGGGCTGGGCGGGTTGGTGGGGCCCGGCCGGGAAGTGATCGTGCAAGACATCTTCGGCCAGCGAGATGTTTTTGATCGCCACGCAGCGTCGCCTGGCGGTCAGCTCGATGATGCGATCGATCCAAATCCAACGCATGGGATGGGCTGGTAGGCGGCGACCCCCTCGGGCGGCAAGGCACCAGGGAGTGGCTTAGGTAGACACGACTTACGGCTCCGCTCGAACCCCTCGCGAAGCGGTGCTGCCGGCGAAGCCAGGGGGGTCAAGTGGCAATAGCGAGCTTCGATTGCACAAACCTCACCAAGGCGTCGACGGTAAAGACACTGGAGAAGTCGTCGACCTTTCGGCTGGTTTCCAATTGCTGGAGGTTCGCGTGGGGTAGACGCTTGCGCAGCTCAGCCAAGCCCACATCGGTAATTTTGCCATCGGCGACGTACTTCGGGTCGTTTAAGACGTTGTCGGGAAACAGCTCGCCCTGCTCGATCTTGATGCCGAAGGCTTTTTCGAGTCGAAAGGCGATGTCGAGGAAGTCGATCGACTCGGCCCCCAGGTCGGAAACGAGCTGGGCGTCGGCGACAACCTCATCGGCATCCACGCCAAGCGCATCGACCAGGACGTCGCGAACTTTCCCGTATACCTCTTGCTGCGTCGTAGCCATATTTAGCGGTCTCCGTGATCTGGAATACCCCGGAACTCCGGAACCCCCCCGGAAGAACCCCCCGGAACCCTGGAATACACCCCAGCAGACCCCCCCCCAATAAGCCACCGGCCCCCCGGATTTACCCCCCCAGATTAACCCCCCGCGGGCACCCGGGGCAGGGTCCGGAGTGGCGCCAGACGGAAGCGGCCCTGCACCGCCAGTTGGCCGCTCACGTCACCCGTGCCGGTAAAGGTCCACGCGTCGCCCTCGCGGCCGGTGAGTGTGACCTCGACCCGGAGCGTTTCGCCCGGCCGCACCATGCTGCCGTAGCGGACGTTGCGCACCTCGGTCAGCACGAGGGGGTCGGCCGTCGGCGTGGGATGACCCGCGCTGGCGGGGTATCGGGAGGTCGGATCGGCTGGGGCGTCCCCGGCAAGAAGCAGCCGGCCGGCTTGCACTAACGCCTCAAGCATCATCACGCCGGGCAACACCGGGAAACCGGGGAAGTGGTCGCCGAGGTATTCTTCGGCGCTGGTCACGCTCTTGACGGCGACCAACCGATCCGGGTGCCGTTCTACGACTCGATCAATCAGCTCAAAACGCACGTCCTAGGCTTGCCCTCGATTGTGGGAAAAGTCTAGCCCTTCGGACCATGGGACGCAACCGCATCAGGGGAGGCACGATGGAGGCCCGAAAGCCAGTCAAACCCGCACCCACGTTGCCGGGCAAGGACGATGGGCGGGGGTCACAAGCGGCGACCCCCGTGCGTCGATCGTGGGAATGGCTATCTTGTCGCTCCATGACCGCCATTGAGCCACAGGTGTACCTGAACGGGCAGTTCGTGCCGCGATCGCAGGCGACGATGGACATCGAGGACCGTGGGGCGTTGTTCGCGGACGGGGTGTACGAGGTGCTGCGGTATTTCGCGGGACGGCCGCTGGTGTTGGAGGACCACCTCCAACGGCTGCGACTGAGCATGCAAGCGATCCGGCTGACTGAGCCGCCGTGGGTGACGGGGCTGGGGCACGTCAGCGACGAGCTGGTGCGGCGCAACGGGCTGGCCGACGCCACCCTGTACTGGCAGGTGACGCGGGGCAGCGCGCCGCGCGACCACGTATTCCCGAAAGGGGCCACGCCTACCGTGCTGGCGATCGCTTACCCCGCGCCCTCGATCGAACAGGCGGGGCAACTGGCCGCCGTCGAAGCGATCCTGCACGAGGACCTGCGGTGGCACCTGTGCTCGATCAAGTCGCTGATGCTGCTGCCGAACGTGCTGGCGAAAAACCGCGCGGTGGAATCGGGCGCCCGCGAGGCGATCCTGCACCGAGGGAACCGGATCACCGAAGGCACGTCAACCAGCGTGTTTATCGTGCGGTCCGGCGAGCTGTGGACGCACCCGGCGGACCAATGGATCCTGGGAGGGATCACCCGGCGGTTGCTGATCGGCCTGGCGCCGGGCCTGGGGGTGCCGGTGGTCGAGCGGACATACACGGTCGAACAGCTGCTGACCGCGGACGAGGTGCTGATCTGCGGAACGACCACGCTGGTGGCGGCGGTGGTGCGGGTGGATGGCCAGCCGATCGGACCGGGCAGCGTGGGGCCGCTGACGCGTCAGCTCCACGGGGCGGTGGTGGATTACATCAAGCGAAACTGCTGCGGGGGTTAAATCACCCACCAAGGTACGCTGCCGGGCACTGCAGCAGCATCGCTTCATCTTGGTGATAGCTCGCTGAGCCGGGGATCATGTGCCGGGCGGGCCCAGCTGCGCCATCGTGTAGCCCTGGGGGTAGGTGCGGTGCCGCATCTGCGTGCGAAGACGGGGTCGGCGTCGCTTGGGCAGCCAGCGCAGAACCTTCCCACGGAGTCGCAGACCCCCGAGGACCACGGCACGGGTCATCGCAGAAGGCTTGCGGAACCCGAATCCCTGGAGCACGGAATCGTCCATGAGGGAGTAGATCGCGGCCCTGACCAATGGACGCATGGGGCGGGGGAACCAGCCAGCGAACATCCCCACTACAGCGGTGCCCACGCGGTGGTTGGCGTCGGTGTAGCTGAAGCGGGCTTTCTCGTACTCGAGGTTGAACCGCTCGAAAGATCCGTACTCGTCGGGGACGTCACGGATGCCCATCCGTCGTCCCACTTCGCGCCAGAAGTAAAAGATCGCCATGCGTTCTTGCTCGCACATCAGCCGCCAGCCGAACCGGGCGTTCCACCGGATCGGCTCGTAGATGAAGGTCGACAGGACGTACAGCATATCCTTGTTGGAGATATCGAACCGGCTGTGCTGCTGATTCATCCGGCGCAGCGCCGCCCCGCCTCGCTCGCTGTCGTAGCCCCACTCCATCAGTTCGCTGACGATGATGTCGGTGTCGTCGTACCGCTTCTGGGGACGGCTTTGAAACTCACGCGTACGGTTCAGAAGCTCGGACACCCGCGGCGAGCAGAAAGTGCGGAACAAGGCGAATTCCAGTGACCGGGTCATATCCCAAGGGAACTCATAACACACCAGGAGGTGGACGATCCGCTGGTGATCCCTGACGGGGTCAAGCAAGCGGATCTCTCGCAGGCGATGGCCGGCGGTCATACGCGGATCATCCGTTAATCAAGCGACCCGACGGGATATACGCGGTTTCCTCCGCATCAGATGCTATGCGAAGGGGACCGTGGCCGAGCATCGATCGCGAGAGGGCACTTTAGAAGTCCACATCGACGCGGACGGTGGCGACCAGCGCGTCGCCGAGGCCGACGCCGCCGGGGTTCATGATGTATTGCAAGTCCGGTTTGACGCTCAGGTACGGGAAGACCTGGGTTTTGTAGAAGAATTCGACCGCGGTTTCGGCGTTGTCACTGAAGCCTGCGGCGGGGTCGTCAGAGAACTCGACGCAACTGGCGCCAAAGCCGATCACGTCCTCGTCGCGCGTGGGGATCGGGCCGGTCCACGCCAAGCCTAGGCCGAGGTGGTGCTCGATCGGGCTGATGTCGGGCTCAGCGTAGCCGTACACGACGAAGACGCCCAAGCCCTGGGGATCGTCCGAGGAAGCGGGGTTCTCACGCCAGACCTGATGGTCGAGCACGGCGTAGAAGCCGATGGCGCCCGACTGGGTGGTGCCGTCGAAGCGATCGAACGAACCGGTGTGCCCCCAGAAACCGACGGCGAGCCGGCCCATTAGCATCTCGGGGAGGAAGACCCAGGAGTAAGTGACCTCGCCGATGACGAAGAGGTCGCTGGGGTCACCGTAGAAGGTCCCAGGCCCGCGAGATCCGGTGGCGATGCCCTCTTGAAGGGCACCGTCGTACAGGCCCAAGCTTAGCTGAAGGGGCTCGATCGGGTTTAGGAAGACGTTGACACTGGCAGCGGGGTCGGGGTAGGTCGGGAAAGAAAGGATCGTCGGGGTAAACCCCATCGAAGAATTGAGGAACTCCACCGCGTGCTCGGCACAAGCGAATTCGCTGTTGGCGTCCACCTTGCCGAGTTTTACGCGGAGCACGCCGCTGAAGAAGACCTGCTCGAACCAGAGCTCGGAGAGTTGGGTGCGGCCGTCGGCGTCGATATTCGAGTAACCCTGGATGTCGCCGACGTCATCGGAGCCGTTTTCCCCGTTCTGGTTCTGAAAGTTCAAGAACACCGTGCCGCCGCGCCAATCGAACAGGCGCTCGGTGTCGAAGGTGAGGCCGAAGTTGAACAGGTGGCGAAAGGCGGAGCCGTCGGTGCTCGCCCCTCCGTGGAGGTTGACGGACCAGTCCACGGTCAGGGAAGACTCGAAGACGATGCCCCGGTCGTCGAGCTTCGGACGCAGGCCGAACCAGTCGTCGGTGAGGTGTTCACGCTGCCCGAGGGGTTGGCCGACGTCGGTGGTTTCTTTAGTGGACAGCCGAGGGTGTTGGGGCTGGGGGACGTCGGGCGGGGCGGTATGAGGCTGATGTCGCCGGGACCGAGCCTCGTCGCTCAGCGTGGGGTCCTCGGCAGCCATCCGGGTCGCTAACTCGTAGGCATCGTTCGCTGCCACCATGCCGGCCGGGGAAAAAAACCCAAAGGCTGGGGCACCGACGAACAGCGAGACCAGCCAAGGCCTAACGCGCATCATAACTCCGAGGGTGACCACACCCTGCCGCGGAACCTCGCGCCCGAGGGGTATACCCGCGAAGCAGGCAGCCGTGACCGAAGCCGAGCCAGCCTATCGTGGAATGACCGTGGCCCGCAAGCACCGCTGGAGGTACGGGGGAGCTTCACGCTCTGGCCTGGGAGGAGCCGCGGTTCAAGCGAGGGGTTCAGGTGTCCGATAATTAGCAAAGAGCCAAGGCCCGCCCGCTCGACGGGCAATATCCGGAGTTGAGGCTTGTCGCAGGGCGTGCAGCCGAATCTGGTGGAGCTGGCGCAGAGCGTGATCGAGGAGGCCTGCGCGCGCAACGCGCACGTGGAGCTGCACCGCTACACGAGCGCGGGCCGGTTCGTCGGCGCGGCCAAGTCGCGCGTGCTGGGGGCGGACGAACGGTGCGTGTACCTGGAGGCGCCGCAGAGCGTGGGCGCGAAGGTCGATCTGCAACCGGGGCAAGAGATCGACGTGTACATCCTGCTCCACCGGGCGATGTACCGATTCCGCAGCCGCGTGGAGAAGGTGGGCTGCCGGATCGAGCTAAACCGCCAGAACTCGGTGCTGGGCGTGCACGTGGCCCGGCCGCGGGAGATCGAAGAAGCCCAAAGGCGTAATGACTTTCGTGTGACGCTGGCCCGTGAGCCGATCGAGGTGGCGTTGCAGCGATCGGCGGACGAGGCGGGGCGGGCGACACCCCTGCCCCGAGAATCGTGGAGCGGGAGGCTCGTGAACCTGTCCCGGGGCGGGTGCCGGATCGTGATCGACTCGAAGCACGAACCGGATTGGCGGGTCGGCCAGCTCTTTTTTGTGGGTTTTTCACTGCCGGACACGCCGGGCGAGCTGATCTTTCTGGCGGAGCTGCGCCACACGGGGAAGGTGGCGGAGGGCAACCGCACGCGGCTGGGGATGCGCTTCCTGGATTGGCCGGACCCCCTGATCACCAAACGCAGCGAGCAGGACCTGGGCCGGTTCATCACACGCCGGGAGCTTTCGGCCATGAGCAGGCAGGCGGACTCGGGACGGTCGCGTTCCTCGGCGCAACGCTTGGGGTAACACCCTTCACCTCGTAGCGCTTTCACCCCAAACGCGGTTTTTGATAGCATCGGCTCGTACGACTTTGACCCACGGCGCACGCGCCAGTGTGTGCGCGCGGGCGGTACAGGTTGGGACGGGAGCTGCGAACTCGCTCTTGATGGATCAGCGGCACGACCAAGTCAGACAGTGGAGGGTGGGCCCGGTGCACGTGGTGGCGGGGCGGCGTGTTCCGACGGACCGGCCACGCGCCGTCGAAGACCCGGGGGTGTTCCTGCGCGGGTTGGCGGAGCTGGCGGAGGCGCTCGAGGGGGTCCAGTGGATGATCGTCTCCGGCCTGGCGATCCCACTGACGCTCCGCCGCTTCTACCGGGAGCACCGCGACGTAGACATCGGCGCCCCAGCCGACCAGCTCGAATCGATCCAGCGGGCGATGCAGCGGGCCGGATACGCGACCTTCACACGGGTGGCGATGGTGGGGATGGGGCACGAGCGGAAGGTGGAGATGTACGTGCGGTGTCCGCGGGCTGATCGGCTGCTGAGGATGCGGCCGAAAAACATCCGATTCTTTCGCGCCCCAGGGCGTGGCGGGGCCGACCTGCGCACCGAGGGGTTCATGTCGTGGGTGGACCTGTACCTGTACCGCGAGCACGACAGGCACCTGGAGATCCTGGACGGACAGATCCGCATCCCCAAACGCGCGCCGCTGGTCGGGGCGCACGTGCCCCTGCCGGGCGGACG
Source organism: Planctomycetota bacterium (assembly GCA_029267795.1). Taxonomy (GTDB): domain Bacteria; phylum Planctomycetota; class Phycisphaerae; order Phycisphaerales; family Phycisphaeraceae; genus JAJUHR01. Next base: position 958 of record JAJUHR010000062.1, on the reverse strand, counting down.
CCGGGTGCAGGTGGTGGACCTGCACTACGTCAAGCACGTCAAGTCGATGAGCCGCTGTCACACGCACCGATTGGACCGGTGGGTGATGCGTTACGGCGTGGAGGGCGGTGTCGCGCGCTTCAGCGATTGGTGCCCCTCGGGCCCTGCGCCGCGGGCCATGGCAGCCGAGCCAGCGACGGGCGACCCCTACGACCGCGCCAGCAGCGACGACATGTGTGCAGCCGCGGCGCTCACCAAGATGTAAACCCCCAGACTGTAGGTCGCCGCCACCGTGCCCCAAACCGCCACACGCGTCAGGCGCCCCGGGGGCGTGGCGCCCACGCCGCTCCAACTGCGGCTGACCATCACGATAGCAGGTACGCCGATGAACCACGGCCAGAGCCACCGTAGCGCCTGCGGGGCCTGCACGTGCAGCACGGACAACAGGGTGAGCATATAAAAGAACGACGCGAACATGTAACGCACGTGGCGGGAAAGTTGGACTCGTTTGGTGCGGATCGGCCCCAGCAGGTCGCGCAGGTCGAGGTAAGCCAACACCAAGGCCAGCGCTCCGAAAACCAGCATCGGAAAGCTCGTCAATCCCACGAGGCACAGCCCGATGCCCCCCACGATCAGCAAACTCAGCAGCGCGCAGTCGAGCACGGAGGGCAAGCCGTCCGCCGACCGGTGCAAGAGGCGGATCGACCGCCAGCCCAGGAGCACGGTCGAGAACCCCACGAGGTTAAACGCCAGGCTGCGGGCTAGGTCCCACGACAGCAGGGCGTGATGGCGAAAGCTCATCACCGTGCCGGTGGCGTAGAGGAAAACCATCGACAGGGCGTAGAGCTTTCCCCAGCGGCGGTGAACCCGCACCCCAGCAAAGCTAACCATCGCCAATGGCGCCACGACGAATGCGGCGGGGTAGCCGACCAACCGGTGGACCCAGAGCCAGACGGAAAAAAACTCGTCCACGTGGAGT
>JAJUHR010000165.1 GCA_029267795.1 Planctomycetota bacterium | reverse complement strand
GTGACGGAATTGATCGAGATGGGTAGGCAGCGTGGCTGGGTCACCTACGACGACCTGAACAGCCTGTTGCCGGACGCGCTGGTCGAACCCGATAAGCTGGACGACCTGCTGATCCAATTTGACGCGTTGAACATCGAGATCCGTGCGGGCAAACCCGGGCGCGGGCCCTGGTTCCTCCCGAACCCGCCGCCGAAGTCCCCGGCCGCCCATCAGCCGGCCCCGGCCCTGCCGCCGCTCAAGAGCCGGGACCGGGAAGTCGAGCTGGACGAGGACCCGGAGGAAGTCGACGAGGGCACGCTCAAGCAGGAGATGACCCAGGCGCTGGAGGAGGCGTCGGCCAAGCGGATCGACGACCCCGTCCGCGTGTACCTGGCGCAGATGGGCGAGATCAGCCTGCTGACCCGCGAGGAGGAGATCTGGCTGGCCAAGAAGATCGAGATGACGCGGATGATCTTCCGGCGCAAGGTCCTCGAGAACGATTACGCGATCGGGACGGTGGTCGAGATCCTGGAGATGGTCGACGAAGGGGACCTGCCCTTCGATCGCACGATGCGGATCTCCACCGCCGAGGAAGACGCCAAGGGCAAGATCGCCGCGCGCATCCCCGAGAACCTCAAGACCGTGCGCAAGCTCCTGGAGCTCAACCGCCAGGACTGGGAAGCGCTGGAGGACGCCAAGCGCCACAACCACAAGACGCAGATCGCGCACCTGACGGCGCAGATCAAGGCCCGGCGGCGGAAGATGGCCACGCTGGTCGAGGAGCTGTCGCTGCGGACCAGCAAGGTCCAGCCGCTGCTGCACAAGCTCCGCTCGATCTGCGACAAGATGATCGACCTGTCGCGCCGCCTCGAACAGGCCGACCAGCACCCCGAACGTTTCGACCCCGAGGACGTGATGGTGATGCGCGAGGAGCTGGCCGGCCTGCGGTCGCTGGTGCTCGAGGAGCCGCAGGTCCTGGAGCGCCGCGTGCGGGAGGTCCGCGTCGTGTTCGACGAGTACGAGCGGGCCAAGCGCGACCTATCCGGCGGGAACCTCCGCCTCGTGGTCTCGATCGCCAAGAAGTACCGCAACCGTGGCCTAAGCTTCCTGGACATCATCCAGGAGGGCAACACGGGCCTGATGCGGGCCGTGGACAAGTACGAGTACAAGCGGGGCTACAAATTCTCCACCTACGCCACGTGGTGGATCCGCCAGGCCATCACCCGCGCCATCGCCGACCACGCCCGGACGATCCGCGTGCCGGTGCACATGATCGAGACGATGAGCAAGCTGCGCAACATCGCCAAGAACCTCCTGCAGGGCCTGGGCCGCGAGCCGACGATCGAGGAGATCTCCGAGGCCGCCAAGATGCCCATCGTGGAGGTGCGCCGGGTGCTCAAGATCAGCCGGCACCCCATCAGCCTCGACCGGCCGGTGGGCGAGTCCGAGGACTCCTACTTCGGCGACTTCATCGAGGACGAGAGCATCGCCAACCCCTCCGACACCGTCGCGCAGGACATGCTCCGCTACCGCATCGAGCAGGTGCTCAAGACCCTGACCTACCGTGAGCGTGAGATCATCAAGCTCCGCTACGGCATCGGCGACGGGTACACGTACACCCTCGAAGAGGTCGGCCGCATCTTCAAGGTCACCCGCGAGCGCGTCCGCCAGGTCGAGGCCAAGGCCATCCGCAAGCTCCAGCACCCCGTGCGCAGCCGCAAGCTCGCCGGGTTCCTCGACGGCTCCTTCGAGGCCGAGGTGGTGTGAGCGACGCGGTTCGCGCCCAACCACGCAACTTCACGGATAAAAAACCGAAGCCCACGGAGTGCACTCCGTGGGCTTCTTGTTAAACCCATTTACTGGGTAGGGTTGCTGTGCGCACCACACATAGCCGCAGCTGGAGAGCCACGGTTCCGCTGCGGTGGGGTCCGCGATCCGCAAACCTCGGGCTTTGCCTACCGCCGCAGATCACTACTCAGTGAGGCCTTAAGCCTGCTCCCCCGCCGACGGGCCAGCCACACCACCCCTGTTCCTACCCCAATCGCGAGCGTGCCCGGCTCTGGAACCACGTAAGAGAACGTTCCGAACAGTGCGGGGGTGGCGCCTTCGCAGTGCTGCTCGAAGCTGGCGACGAACGAAACGATGGTCTGCAGGTCGGGGGTAAAGGTCGCCTCGTTGACGGTGAAGTTACCCGTCAAAGTGTTGCACCCGCGGTGATCGAAACTGATGTCCAACCCTGGGTGCCCTGGTTCCGCAAAGTCCGCACGCTGCGCGTCGGGGTAGAAACCCGGTTGGATCGGGATGCCCAGCTGGTCGGTGCCGAAGAAGAGCAGGGCGAAATTGTCCGGCGTGCCTTGTTGCCCAAGAACGAACAGCAACTCCGCCGGTTCTCCGGAAGGAAGCGTTCTGCGGATCTGCGCCGAAAAGAAGATCGAATTCGCAGGCGTGTACGTGATATCGAAGTTGTTCCCGCCCCCGATGTAGTCCCCCGGCTCGCTTTGAAGCGTCAGATGGGCGACTTGCGCCCAGGAACTGGAACCGAACCCGGCGAGCACAACCGCAATCACGGTGAGGCCAAGGGCGACGTATCTTCCAGCGCGCGTGGCTGGAACCCAACCTGACTTTCTCATAGTGGGGTCCTCCAAAAAAAAGGTGTTTCTGAGTGTGAGGCCCGGAGTGTCCGGCGAAATGCTCAGTCAGCAGAGGCGCTTGCCTTGAGACAGCACCCTCGCATTTTACCGCTCGTGGGCGGAAATCCGAAGAATTTTCGAGGGTCCCAGCGATATGGCTACACAGGCAGCCGTATAAACCCGCGCTTTGTCGGCTTACCGACTAACAATCTCCACCGGGGTTGCAACCTTGCACGTTCCGCAGCACCGCTTGGATCGTGTCTGGGTCGTACCCGCGCCGGGCCAGCAGCCCCCACAGCCGGCGGGTGCGTACAGCCGGGTCGAGTCGCGCCAAACTACGCAGCTTCTTCCGCGCCAATTCGATGGCCTGTTCGAGGGGGGCCTCTGTCGGCGTGGTTTCCGCCAGCAGATCCTCCACCATCGAGCGGTCCAAGCCCTGCTGGATCAGCTTGGTCCGCAGCAGCCGGGGCCCCGCTGCCTTGCGGGCGATGGTCTGGCGGATCAGCTCGCGCCCGAACGCGGCGTCATCCAGCAGCCCCAATTCCATGAGGCGCCCCACCGCCCGTTGCACCGCCCGTTCCCCATGGCCTCGCTGGGTCAGGTATTGGCGAAGCTGTTGCGTGCTCAAGGGGCGCCGGCCCAGGCGTCGCATCGCCTCCCGCATCGCTTGGTCGTACTCCACCGCTGCGGCGACTTGTGCAGCGAGCGCCTCGCTCCACGGTTGATCGACCGCCAGTTTCATCTCCGCGACCAGGTTCGCTGACAGGTTGGCCACGGGCTTGCCGCTGACCTTGATCGTCACGCGGTCCGGGTCGCGCCGCGACGGCGCCAGAGCGGTGATGCGCGCAGCGGGCTTCTGCGGCTCCGGAGGCGTGGGGTTCCACAGCAACGCTGGCATGCACGACATGATACTGCTGCTTGCGTTGTGGCCGGCGTGTGGCGGGGCTAGAATGTCAACAGTTCGCTAGGGGTGCCGCGGCTCGACTCGATGGGGTCGCGGCTGAGAGAACACCCTGGAACCTGATCCGGTTCGGACCGGCGTAGGAAAGCGAGCGCCCCCTTGCATTGCCTCTCCCGCAAGACCCTGTGCCACGAGCGTCCGAACCTTGATACGCCCGGCGACCGGCGCGCCTAGCGCAGCCGAGCGGGGCGAAAGGATGTGTGCCATGATCCAGCCCAGGAGCACGGGTTCGGTCTCGTCGCAGCGGGGCGCCCAGCGTGCCGCCGATCGCCCGGCGCTGCCACCACTGGGGGCTAATCCGTCGTCGCGTGGCGAGGGCACGACGCCCGGCAGCTTCGCCAACCCGCCGCGGATCGCGCCCGGGGTCGCGGGGGCGCCGACGTTCAGCTCACCCGACACGCCCGGGATGCCGGCCCCTTCAGACAAAACCGCGTGGGATTTCATGCCGGCGGATTGGACGCGTCAGGCCGACGGCCAGTGGACGCCGCCGCCCGGATTCCAGCCCAGCACCCAGCTGGAGTACGCGCGCCTGGGGATCGTGACGCCGCAGATGCGCCGCGTCGCCCAGCGCGAGCCGCACCTGACCCCCGAGCAGGTGCGCGACGAGGTCGCCGCCGGCCGCATGATCCTCCCCGCCAACAAGGTGCACCTGAGTTACCAGTTGGACCCGATGTGCATCGGCCGGGCCGGCAAGACTAAGATCAACGCCAACATGGGGGCCTCGCCGGTGTCCAGCAGCACCGACGAGGAGGTCGAGAAGCTCCGCTGGGCCCAGCGGTGGGGGGCCGACACGGTCATGGACCTGTCCACCGGGGGCGACTTGGACGCCTGCCGCGACGCGATCATCCGACACGCCACCGTGCCCATCGGCACCGTGCCGATCTACTCGATGATCATCGGCCGGCGAATCGAGGACCTGACCCCCCAGGTCATCCTCCAAACCCTCGAGCACCAGGCCCAGCAGGGCGTGGATTACTTCACCATCCACGCTGGCGTGCTCCGCGAGCACCTGCCGTACGTGAAGCAGCGCCTGATCGGCATCGTCAGCCGCGGCGGCTCCCTGCTGGCCAAGTGGATGCTCGTGCACCGCCAGCAGAACCCGATGTACGAGCTCTGGGACGAGGTCTGCGACATCATGCGGCGGTACGACGTGGCGTTCAGCATCGGCGACGGCCTGCGCCCCGGCGGCCTGGCGGACGCCACCGACGAGGCCCAGCTGCGCGAGCTGGCAACCCTCGGCGAGCTGACCGAGCGCGCCTGGGCCCGCGGCGTGCAGGTCATGATCGAGGGCCCCGGCCACGTCCCGTTCGACCAGATCGAGTACAACATGAAACTGCAGCGCCGCCTCTGCCACGGCGCGCCGTTCTACGTGCTGGGCCCGCTG
>JAJUHR010000009.1 GCA_029267795.1 Planctomycetota bacterium | reverse complement strand
CGGTCTTCTTGGTGGCCTTTTTCGTGGCTTTCTTCTTCGTGGTCTTCTTTGCCATGGGCATTGATCCTTTCAACACGCCGTCGGAGCTGTACTCAAATGTAACCTGCTGATCGAAAACAAGTCAATGTCGTTAGTGGAGTCGGCGACAATTTTTTTATCGGCGTGGAGGGCACGGGGTCTTGAGCTGCGCGGCGTGAGGCGGGGGTGATGCGGGTCGTGTGTGTGTGAGCGTGCGTGGCGTGGCGCGCGATCGCGCGTGGGTCAATCTTCTTCTGCTTTGGGTTTGTACGCGGCGACGATCTGCTGCTGGATGTGCGAGGGGACGGGCTCGTAGTGGCTGAATTCCATGCTGAAGCTGCCCTGGCCGCCGGTGGCGCTTTTGAGCTGGCTCTGGTAGTGGGTGACTTCGCTCAGAGGGACGACGGCGCGGATGACGGCCTGGCCTGCGGCGAGCATGTCGGTGCCTTGGATGCGGGCGCGTTTGCCGGAGAGGTCGCCGGTGATGTCGCCCAGGTGCTTGCTGGGGACGGTGACCTCGATCCTGACGCAGGGCTCGAGGATGACGGGCCTGGCCTTGAGGACGGCGTCGATGAAGGCGCGTTTGCCGGCGGTGACGAAGGCGACTTCCTTGGAGTCGACGGGGTGGCTCTTGCCGTCGTAGACGCTGACGCGGAGGTCTTGGATGGGGTAGCCGGCGATGGCGCCGGATTCGAGGGCCTGGCGGACGCCCTTTTCGACGGCGGGGATGAACTGGGTGGGGATGGCGCCGCCGAAGACGTCGTTGACGAAGTCGAACCCGGAGCCGCGGGGCAGGGGCTCGACGCGGAGGAAGACTTCGCCGAACTGGCCTGCGCCGCCGGTTTGCTTTTTGTGGCGGTGGTGGCCTTCGGCTTTGGAGGAGATGGTTTCGCGGTAGGCGATCTTGGGGGGGCGGGTGTCGACCTCGACGTGGAAGCGGTTTTTCATTTTTTCGAGGGTGACGCGCAGGTGCAGTTCACCCAGGCCGTGGATCACGGTCTCGTGGGTGCTGGCGTCGCGGGTGACTTTGAAGGTGGGGTCTTCCTCGCTGATCTTGGCCAAGGCTTCGGCGAGTTTTTGTTCGTCGCCGCGGCGTTTGGGGCTGACCGCCAGCCCGAACATCGGCTCGGGGTAGGGCTTGGGCAGGTACTGGATGCGGTCTTCGTCGTGCGAGTCGTGCAGGACGGCGCCGCGGTGGATCTCGTCGATTTTGGCAACGGCGACGATGTCGCCGGGGATGGCGGAGGCGGCCTCGACGTGGTTCTTGCCCTGGAACTTGAAGAGGTGGCCGACCTTGAAGGGTTTTTTGCCTTCACCGAGCTTGGGGTCGCCGATGTAGAGTTGCGTCTGCGGGGTGATGGTGCCCTGGTGGACGCGGAAGGCGGCCAGCTTGCCGACGAACGGGTCGATGGTGACCTGGAACACGTGGGCGAGGACGTGTTTGTGGGGGTCGGGGTCGGGGTGGATTTCGTGCTTGAGGTCGTTTCCGCGGACGAAGGGGCGCGGGTTGCCCTCCAGGGGGCTGGGGGCGAGCTTGGCGAGGATGTCTAGCAGCTCGGGGATGCCGACGCTGGCTTGGGGGTCGTCGTGGCGGCGGGCGGCGGTGAAGCAGATGGGGATCAGGTGGCCTTGGCGCAGGGCTTTTTCGAAGGGGTCGTGGAGCTGTTCGGGTTTGATTTCGCCCTGCTCGAGGTAGAGGGACATGAGGTTTTCGTCGACCTCGACGACCTGCTCGACCAGGGCCTTGTGCGCTTCCTCGACGGAGCCCCAGTCGCTCTTGCCAGCGGGGCTGAAGAAGCAGTCTACCACGGCTTGAGCGCCTTGGGCGGGGAGGTTGATCGGCAAGCACTCCTTGCCGAAGGTTTCGCGGATGTGCTCGACCAGCAGGGGCAGGTCGGCGTTGTCGTGGTCGATCTTGTTGACGACGATCATGCGGCAGAGCTTGCGGTAGGCGGCGCGTTCCATGAGCCGTCGGGCGTTGGGCTCGATGCCGGCGGCGGCGTTGATGACCAGGGCGACGGTCTCGACCGCGGGCAGGGCGAGGAAGGCCTGGCCGACGAACTCGGGCGAGCCAGGGGTGTCGAGCAGGTTGATGTGTTTGCCCTGGTAGTCGCAGTGCATGATGGAGGTGAAGAGGCTGTGGCCGTGGGTTTTTTCCTCTTCGGTGTAGTCGCTGACGGTGGTGCCGCGTTCGACCTGGCCGAGCTGGTGGATAGCGCCGGCCTTGAAGAGCAGGGCCTCGGCGAGGCTGGTCTTGCCGCTGCTGTTGTGTCCGACCAGGGCGACGTTGCGGATGTCCGCGGTGGAGTACGAGGGCATGGATGGGGTCTCCTCGTAGAAAGGGCGTGAAAAAGAAGTGCCCAGTATAGGGGTCGGTGGTGGGCCCGCCAAAACGAGCCGGAGCGGCCGGGGTGAGCCTGGAGCGGCGGGCGCGTATGCTGTGCAGGCGATGGACCGGACCCGGGCGCAGATGTTGGCCGAGCTGGATCACCGGCACGTGTGGCACCCATTTACGGCGATGCGGCAGTGGCGGGAGCAGCCGCCGCTGATCATCGAGCGGGCCGAGGGGGAGTATCTGATCGACACGGAGGGCAGGCGGTACATCGACGGCGTGTCGAGCCTGTGGTGCAACGTGCACGGGCACCGGGTGCCGGCGATCGACCGGGCGATCCGAGAGCAGTTGGACAAGGTGGCGCACACGACGCTGCTGGGGCTGGCCTCGCCGCCGAGCATCGAGTTGGCGGCCGAGCTGGTGTCGCGGGCGCCGCGGGAGTGGGGTGGGCGGGCTCCGCTGAACAAGGTGTTTTATTCCGACTCCGGGGCCACCGCGCTGGAGGTGGCGCTGAAGATGGCGGTGGGGTACTGGCATCACCGGGGCCGGCCGGGGAAGAGCCGGTTCATCGCGCTGGCGGGGGCGTACCACGGGGACACGACGGGCTCGATGTCGGTTGGGTACAGCGAGCTGTTTCACCGGCCGTTTGTTCCGATGGTCTTCCCGGTGCGGTTTGCGCCGGCGCCGGACGCGTGCCGGTTGCCGCCGGAAATTTCGCCTGAGGGGTTCGAGTGCTTCCGTGGCGGGAGCGTGTGGCCCAGCGAAGACCCGAAGCTGACGGCGGCGCTGGCGGAGTATTGTGTTGGCCGGCTTGATGAGCTACTGGGCCGTCATGCGGACGAGACGGCCGCGATGGTCATCGAGCCGGTGATGCAAGGTGCGGCTGGGATGGTCTGTCAGCCGGCGGGGTTCGTGCGTCGCGTGGCGGAGCTGGCGCGCCGGCACGGGGTGTTGCTGATCGCGGACGAGGTGGCCACCGGGTTTGGGCGGACGGGGAAGATGTTCGCCTGCGAGCACGACGCGGCGACGCCGGACATCCTGTGCGTGGCGAAGGGGATCACGGGGGGGTACCTGCCGCTGGCGGCGACGCTGGCGACGGACGAGGTCGAGCAGGCGTTCTGCGGCGAGTGGGCTCAGCGGCGGACGTTGTTCCACGGGCACACGTACACGGGCAACGCGCTGGCGTGTGCGGCGGCGCTGGCGTCGCTGCGGTTGTTCGATGAGGGCCGGCTGCTCGAGCACGTGCGGGGCAGCGCGGCGTTGATCGCGGAGGGGTTGGATCGGCTGCGCGGCTGCGGGCACGTGCTGGATGTGCGTCAGCGGGGGGTCATGGTGGGGATCGAGCTGTGTGCGGATCGAAGGGCGCGGCAGCCGTTGGATTTCACGAAGCGGACAGGGGCGGCGATGTGCATAGCGATGCGGGGGAAGGGGTTGATCCTGCGGCCGCTGGGGGATGTGTTGGTGCTGATGCCGATCCCGGCGATGCCTCACGAATCGCTGCGGCGGATGGTGGATATCGTGGTGGAGACCATATTAGGGTGGGATTGGGCCTGCACTTAAAGATTGAAGGGGGGGCCTGCCAGTTCGACACCCGAGGCCTTGGCTGTGGAGCGGGCGTGGCAGGCGGGAAGGCGTGGCTTTGGAATCGGATCACCGGGGCGATTCTATTAAGATGCTTTTTCTACTTGCCTTACGGTCGTGTGATCCAGGCAGGGCGTCCGGATCCCGTGGCACCGGGTTTGCGGGGTTTTCGAGGGAGAGAAGCGGGTAGTGGCTTATCTACGTCAAAATCTTGGTGCCCGATTGCAGGTGTTGTTGACGGAGGATTATCCGCTTCTGCCACAGCGCTGGACGGATCAGTTGCTGAGGTTTTTTGAGCCGCAGGGGGTGGCGGCGTATGTGGCGCAGACGGGGCGTGAGGCGATCGAGTTGGCGGAGCGGATGGAGTTCCACGCGGCGGTGATCGACTTGAGCACGCCGCTGGACGAGAGGACCGCTGGAGGACCCGCGGTGTGGGGTCATGGGCCGGGAGGGGGCATGTGGCTGTTGGAATTGTTCCGGCGGTTGGCGAACCGGCCGCCGGTGGTGGTGGTGAGCATCCCGACGTACACCCCGCGGCAGCTGGAGCAGTTGCTGCGGGAGGCGCTGCGGCTGGGGGTGTTCAGCGTGGTCAACAAGCCGGTGGACCTGGAGCAGATGTTGACGGTGTTCCAGCGGCTGGTGGACCGGCAATACCAGGGGTGTTGGCCGCTGCGGCTACGTACACCGAGCGGGCTGAGCTAAGGCGAAGGCGTTGATGGTTGGGCGGGGTGCCGCGTGAAGCGGGGGGTTGTTTACACAACCCGTGGTGGCGGTGCGACGCGGCGACATTCCGGCAAGCAAGCGACGGTTCACCCTGCAGGGCCGAAGGATGGTTTACCCTCACTTGGTCTCTCCCTCAAGCAAGAGAGGAGAAAAACCACGGGTTGCCACCGGCGGCTAGACTGTGGGGCTCGCACAGCGGACCGCACGGGCGGTGCGTGGTGAGAAAGAATTGTTTCTATATCTATAGCGGGGAGGGGTGGAGGGAGCTTGTGTAGAGATCCATTGCGGGCGTGTAACATGCGAAAGGTAACGGTTCCAATTCATCCGGCCGCCACGGCGCGGCCCATCCAGGAGAGATCGACATGAAGAAGAAGCTGCGTCCCCTCGGTGACAAGGTGTTGGTCAAGCGTGCGGAGGCCGAGAGCAAGACGAGCTCGGGCATCTACCTGCCCGAGACCGCCAAGGAAAAGCCCCAGCAGGCCACTGTCGTCGCCCTGGGAGAGGGGAAGCTGCTCGAGAATGGCAGCCGGGTTCCTTTCCAGGTCAAGCAAGGTGACAAGATCCTGATCGGCAAGTGGGGCGGCACGGAGTTGAAGATCGACGGGGAAGAGATGCTCGTGCTGGGCGAGGACGAAATTTTGGCGGTGATCGAGTAAGGCGCGGCGGCACCCTGCGGGGCGGCTGCGACCGAGTGTTTTGGCGCGGTTTTCTCGCAGGGGCGTGGCGGCGGTGGTGAACGAAGTGGTCCCCAACGTGAACGGGCTGGATGAGTCTACCTACAGGAGCGATTGGCTATGGCAGCGAAGATGATCAAGTTTGACGCCGAGGCGCGCGAGGCGATCCGCCGGGGCGTCAGCAAATTGGCCAAGGCGGTGCGGACCACGCTCGGTCCGGCCGGCCACGTGGTGATTTTGGAGAAGTCGTTCGGGTCGCCGACGGTGACGAAGGACGGCGTGACGGTGGCGAAGGAGATCGAGATCGAGGACCCCTTGGAGAACATCGGCGCCCAGATGGTCAAGGAGGTGGCGTCGAAGTGTTCGAAGGACGCCGGCGACGGCACGACCACGGCGACGATCTACGCCGAGGCGATTTTCACCGAGGGCTTGAAGAACATCACCGCCGGCGCCAACGCCAACGAGGTGAAGCGCGGGATCGACAAGGCGGTGGAGGCCCTGGTGGAGGAGCTGCGGCGGGCGAGCAAGAAGGTGTCGTCCTCGACGGAGATCGCGCAGGTCGGCACGTGCGCGGCGAACCAGGACGAGCAGATCGGCAAGATCATCGCCGAAGCGATGGACAAGGTCGGCAAGGACGGGGTGATCACCGTCGAGGAGGGCAAGAGCCTGGAGACCACGGTGGACCTGGTCGAGGGCATGCAGTTCGACAAGGGCTACGTGTCGCCGCACTTCATCACCGACCCGGCCCGGATGGAGTGCGTGCTGGAGGACGCGTACGTGCTGGTCCACGAGAAGAAGATCTCCAGCGCCAAGGACTTCGTCCCGATCCTGGGCAGGGTGGCTGAATCGGGCAGGGGCCTGCTGATCGTGGCGGAGGACATCGAGGGCGAGGCGCTGGCGACGCTGGTGGTGAACCGGCTGCGGGGCGTGCTGAAGGTGTGCGCGGTCAAGGCCCCAGGCTTCGGCGACCGGCGCAAGGCGATGCTGGAGGACATCGCGACGCTGACCGGCGGGCGGGCGATCATGGAGGAGCTGGGGATCGACCTGGAGAAGCTGGAGCTGTCCGACCTGGGCCGGGCGAAGAAGATCGTGGTGGACAAGGAGTACACGACGATCATCGAGGGCGCGGGCAAGCCGGCGGCGATCAAGGGCCGGATCAGCGCGATCAAGGCCGAGATCGACCGCACCACCAGCGACTACGACCGCGAGAAGCTGCAGGAGCGGCTGGCGCGGCTGTCGGGCGGGGTGGCGCGGATCAACGTGGGGGCGGCGACCGAGTCGGAGATGAAGGAGAAGAAGGCCCGCGTCGAGGACGCGATGCACGCCTGCCGGGCCGCGGTAGAGGAGGGCATCCTGCCGGGCGGCGGGGTGGCGGTGCTGCGGGCGCGCAAGGCGCTGGACAAGCTGGCCGGCAGCGGCGACGAGAAGATCGGGTTCGACATCGTGCGTCGCGCGGTGACGGCCCCGATCAAGCAGATCGCTGAGAACGCCGGGCTCGACGGCTCGATCGTGTGCCAGAACGTCGAGAGCAGCGGCAGCGCGAACTACGGGTTCAACGCCCTGACGCACGAGTACGGCGACCTGATCAAGGCCGGCGTGATCGTGCCGACGAAGGTCGAGCGCGTGGCGCTGCAGAACGCGGCGTCGATCGCGGGGCTGCTGCTGACGACCGACGCGGTGGTCAGCGAGATCAAGGAGAAGAAGAAGGGCAAGGGCGGCCCGGGCGCCGGCGGCATGCCGGACATGGAGGACATGGAGTATTAAAAGCTCCAATCGCTCCCGCGATTGGAGGCCTCGGAAAGGCTCTCCAATCCCGCTTCGCGGGCTTAGAGGCCTAAGAAACACACTTCAATCGCGGCGCGATTGATGGCGTGTGCATTTAGCCCCCCCCATGATTCATGGGAGGCTAAATGGGGGGCCGAATCGGGCCCACGGTGCGAGCCATCGAGAGATTCACGCGGCCGGGCGGGGAAACCCGCCCGGTTGTTTTTTTATGGTATAGGTTCAGAAGTAGTGGTTCGAGACATGACCCAATAATGGGTACTACTGGCGGCTTGCCCGCCGGTGTAAGCTCATGATCCGAATTAATTGACTGCAAGCAGCCAGTGGCACCCGGCCGACCACCCAGCCGAGGGATCGCTTTGCTTTCCTCCCCCCGCGGGAGAATTTGTTTATGTCACAACCCACACTAGCACAGATGCGGAGAAAATGGCTAGAAGCCTTCTCAGGGGCCGACAAAAACTCAATTACGAATCAAATCGTGCAGATGGCGTGGGATGCGGCTTGCTTTCGCGTGGTGAATGAGGCTCGTCGTTTAGCTCCTGATGATCCCGAGGGGGGTGTGCAGCTTAATGGATTAATGCACTCCTTATTGGATCGTAGTTTCTTTATCAGCCAAATGGCAGCAGTTCGCCGTTTGATGGATGGATACTCACTCGACGGAGCTCGGGGCGTTTACTCATTAACTGGACTACTCGAGGATCTTCGAAAACATCACCATCTGCTAACCCGACAGGCAATCTTCGATGCAGAGGGTTTGCAGTACGATTACGAACAGATCAAACAAGCAGCCAAAAATTACTCACTAGAACGCGTAAATGCTGGAGAGAAAGCATGGTGCATGCCTAGCAACCTTAATTGGCGTCGGCATGAGATGCGCCACCAGCAGATCGACCGGCTAACGGGTGCCGATCCATTGCGCCGCCAACCGAGCGACACTGTTTGCAAAGAAATCTTCGGTAATTTGTTCAACAAGGTGAAATCAGCCAGCAGGGACATCGTCGACTACGTCAACAAGTTCATTGCGCATGGTGCAACGCCCGAAAGCAGACTTCAAGCGAATATCGACGAAACAAACGTTACCTTGGGTCATATTTGGGGGGCTCATCGAAATCTATGTGAAGTGGTTGGCTTTCTCAGTATGGAAGTGTTGGGTGATGGACAACGGGGTTTTTTGCCAGTGCCCCAATACAATCAGTTTAAGTACATTGAGCGCCCGCTTATCGATGCGACACAGATAGGTGAATTGGTAAGGCTCTGGGACGAGATCGACGGTGAGTATGGCACCTGGGGTAGATGGGGCTTGGATGAATATGAGCTGGAGTTCGGGCAGTTAGCTGGAGTAGAACGGAGGGATGTCCCGAATTAGCAAGGTAGGTGGCTGGTACCACTGCGTTGGCAGCACTTACGGTTCCTGGCTCCCTGGCGACCCCCGCGGGTTCAGAACCCGCCACCACCGATCGCACATCGACGGGGACTACAAGAACCCACCACCCCTCGGTCAATATGAGGGCTTGTTCGCCCACGCCAAGAATTCGATGACCCGGCCAGCCGTCTTTCTTTTCTTCGAAGCGAGGGTTCTTGCCTGCAACACGATTGCCGAAAAACTACTGTCGCACGGGGTTACATTGGTCGACTTAGCTGTGGCGAGCACCCACTTCCACGTGCTTGCGCGGTTCCCTCCACGCGTCAGAAGCCCATGGAGTGCGCTCCGTGGGCTTCACCTTTTGGCGGGTCCGCTGCGCTTGACCCGCCCCACCTGCTGAGCCGAGAACAACAGTTAGCACTGGGGCACGCTGCGCTGAGCCCGGGCCGCTCAGCCGCAACTTAGCGGTTGAACACAACGGTTCGTCGGCGGCAGAAGAGTATTATCAAGATGATGAAGTGTGAGCAGTTGAAGGTCAGCGCCCTATGCGGCGTCATCGCCGCCGGGGTTTTCCTCATCGATGCGGCGACGCCTCTCGGTGTCGCGGAACCCACCCTCTACATCCTTGTGATACTCGTTGCCCTACGATCACCCGCGGCCTGGCTGATTATTGCTGTTGCCGTCCTTTGCACGATCTTGACGGTCATCGGTTTCTTCGTCTCGGGTGACAGCCCGGAGGTGTGGAAAGCGATCGTAAACCGCGCCCTGGCCCTGTTCGCGATCTGGGCAACGGGGCTGATCGGGCTGCATCGGCATGCCCTACTGCTGGAGCGACAGCGGCTTCTCGTCGAGCGGGAGGCGCTGCTATCCCAGGCGCTTAGCCAGTTCATCCCGATTTGTGCGTGGTGCAAGCGGGTGCGTAATGAGGCTAACGCTTGGGAGACACTGGAGGAGTATTTGTCGGCCAGGACGGGGGCAACCTTCAGCCACGGGATCTGCCAGGACTGCCGCAGAAATGTGACCCACGAGATGCTAAGCGCCCAGCAGATATTGGAAAAGAGTCCAAGTTCCCGCACCGAGGGCGCCGCCGAGCGAGACGCTGCACCAGACCGCAGCGGCACATAGCGGTTCCAGCAAGGCAGGGCGGGCAAGTGGAGCGGGCCCACTTAGACGCGGTGGGGTGACATTGACACCCAGCCCGACTCAAAATTAATCCAGGTGCGTATAAATCACCGAATAATCATTCGGTGTTTTCGTGAACCTTCTTTGCATCTGAGCGCAGCATGGATCAATCCAAACTTTCTACAACTTCCACAATGACCAAGTCCACGAAGTGGGGGCGAGTAGCTGTATGGGTTGGGATAATTTGGTTCGTGCTTCCGACACCGTTTTTGATTCTGATTGATCTTGATTTTTGGCCGCTTTTCCTGCTCTGGCTCGTATCCCTCATTCCCGCGATTGTTGCCCTTAAAAAATCGCGCGGTCGATCCGGTCGATGGGGTATTGCGATCTCGGTAGTAGGTGTGGTTTTCTCCATGATATTTATGGCATTGCAGTTTCGAGTTCGATTGTGATTTTTCCACGATATTTGCGGGGCAGCCCCCACTGGCGGGCAAGCTGCCGGTGGCACTCGGCGCGCGGGCTAAATTGGCAGGTCGATGACCTGCCCTACAGATCTCCGGCGGGTCCGCTGCGTTTGGTCCACTTCCCCCTACCCTACTCTGGGGCACGCTGCGCTTAGCCCCAGCCACCCAGCCGTCTTTCAGGTTTCCCTCTTTGAGGTAGTTTCATCACCCCTTCTCCAGGGAGGGCGAACTGTTTTTTGTCTCAGCATTTGCACCATGGATGCAAAATGTTGCCTTTAGGGGAGAGGGGTTTTGAAACTGGTTTTTACCTGTTCGAGGGGCGGTTGGGGTACAATTGTCGTTATCGGGAGCACTTCCAGCTCCTGCTGGTGGCGTTCCCCAATTCGGTGCTCGATGGTTGATCATCCCCATCGGAAGAGCTTCTTTAGCAGGGTCTTGGACTTACGCCCCTCCCGCGTGTTTCTCGCCTTGTTCAATGTTCCCCCCATCAAAAGGGGGATCATACGGGCTTGGTATCAATGCCTGAGCGTGTTGGACAAAGAAGCCAACATGGTCTTTATGAATTATGGGTACGCGCCGCTCGTGTCCGGCGACGTTGAAATCGAGCTGCGTCGTGAAGACGAAGTGAACCGTTACTGTATCCAGCTCTATCAAAAGGTGGCGGGCGCCATTGATCTTCAAGGCAAAGATGTGCTGGAGGTGGGCTGCGGCCGTGGAGGAGGGGCGTCCTTTATCACGAGGTATTTGCGGCCTCGTTCGATGGTCGGCCTCGATTTCTCCAGCAAGGCGGTGGCCTTTTGCCGCCGTCATTACCCCCTCGAAGGGCTTTCCTTCACCCATGGGGACGCAGAAGACCTGCCTTTTGCTTCCGGCTCGTTCGACGTGGTGGTGAATATCGAATCTTCCCATTGTTACGGCTCCATGGGGCGTTTTCTGCAAGAAGTCGCGAGGGTGCTACGCCCGACGGGCTACTTTCTGTTCGCGGATTTCCGCTCGAAGGGGGCGGTCGATCTCTTGCGCGAGCAACTGAGGCAATCGGGGTTGAGGATCGTAGAGGAAGAACGGATCACGCCCCATATCTTCCGCGCGCTGGAGCTGGACAACGCGCGTAAGCTCGACCTGATTCAACGCAAGGTTCCGTGGTTTTTGCGTTCGGTTTTCCGGAAATTCGCGGGTATCGAAGGCGGCCCCGCGTACGAGAAGTTCCGCACCGGGGAATGGGAATACCTGCGCTTTGTCTTGCAAAAAGGGGTCGTCGGATAGCCCGCTGCTTTTTGTTGGGTCCGCTGCGCTTGACCGGCCAACCCGCGGCATCTCGGGGCGAAATTCACCTTCGGGAAGCCGATGATTGTTTCCCATCCTTTGGGGGGATTACAGTAACTCCATGCCCGATCCGCAGGCTCACCCCGCGCTGCCGAGGCTTCGACGCGTGGCGATGCTTGCGCTGGGGGCGGGCGTGGCCATCACGGCCCTGAAGTTCGCGATCTTTGGGCTGACCGATTCAGCTGCGGTGCTCAGCGATGCGTTGGAATCGATCATTAATCTGCTAGCGGCCGGCGTGATGATCTACTGCCTCTGGCTGAGCAACCGCCCCGCCGATCGGGATCATCCCTACGGGCATGGGAAGATCGAGTTCCTGGCGGTGGGGTTTGAGGGCTGGTTGATCCTGGCGGCGGGGGTGGCGATCGCTTCCGAGGCGGTGCGTCGTTGGCTGGCTGGGGTCGAGCCGAGGCGTCTGGACCTGGGCATGGGCCTGTCGCTGGTGGTGGCTGGGCTGAGCGCCGCGTTGGCGGCCTATGTGTGGCGCGCGGGCAGGAAGTACGACAACTCGGTGCTGCTGGCGGATGGGAAGCACCTGCTGACCGATGTGGCGTCGACGGTCGGCGTGGTGATCGGGCTGGGGCTGGTCAAGTGGACGGGCTGGGCCTGGTTGGACCCCTTGGTGGCGCTGCTCATGGCGGGGTTGATCCTCAAGACCAGCTGGAAGCTGCTTTGGCAGTCGGTCGATGGGCTGATGGACCGGGCGGTTCCGGCGGACGACGCTGTGATTCGCCAGGTCCTCGATGAGGAGGTTCGGGCGGGGGCGATCCGGGGTTACCACAAGGTGCGTCACCGCCACACCGGCAGCTTTCACTGGGTCGACATGCACCTTCAATTCGATGCGGGGATGAGCGTTCGGGAGAGTCACGCGGTGGCCAGCCGGATCGAAAACCGGATCGAGCAGCGGCTCGGTCCGGCCGACGCTACGGCCCACATCGAGCCTTACGAGTTACCCGGGGAAGGGGAACCGCCCGTGGTTACCGTGCCGCGTCCGCAGCCTCAGCGGGGCGGGGCCGGTCAGGCGTAGGGCCGATTTCGTCGCGGCGGGGCGGCTTCGTAGTGGTGGTCGTGAGGAGGCGAGGGACGGGCGGATGCTCAGGGCATCTGTTCGGGGCGGGGGAGGACGACGTCGCGGGCGAGGCCAACGCAGGCGAGCAGGCGGATGGTCAGGTAGGTCAGGTCGATTTCGTACCAGCGCAAGCCGTGGGCGGCGGACCGCTGGTGGGCGTGGTGGTTGTTGTGCCAGCCCTCGCCGAAGGACAGCAGGGCGACCCACCAGAGGTTGGTGGAGTGGTCGCGGGTTTCGTAGTTTCGGTATCCCCAGGTATGCGAGGCGGAGTTGACGAACCAGGTCCCGTGATAGACGAAGGTGGTTCGGACGCAGACGCCCCAGATCACCCAAGAGAGGCCGCTGGTCTGCAGCCCCAGCGAGCTGGCCGCTTCGCCGGCGAAGAAGAGTACGGGGACGAGCAGGGCTTGCGGGACCCAGAAGTACTTGTTGATCCAGCGGAGCACGGGGTCGCGCAGGAGGTCGCCGGCGGCGGCGGCGGGGCGTTGGCCTTGCGGGCGCTTGTGCATGCACCACCAGACGTGGGCCCAGGCGAAGCCGTGGCGTGGGGAGTGGGGGTCGAGTTCGTGGTCGGAGAAGCGGTGGTGGATGCGGTGCGTGCCGACCCAGTTGACCGGCCCCCCCTGCCAGGCGAGGCAGGCGATGCAGGTGAGCAGGTACTCGAACCATTTGGGGGTTTTGAAGCTGCGGTGCGTGAGCAGCCGGTGGTAGCAGAGCGTGACGCCCAGGCCGCCGGTGAGCCAGATCAAGAAGAGGGTCAGGGCCAGCGCGCTCCAGGAGAAGTAGAAGGGCGCCAGCAGGCAGCCGAAGTGCATGGCCGCGATCCCCAGGACCACCGGCCAGTGGAGCTTTTTCAGGTCGATGCCGCGTTTGCGAAAGTGGAGATGGGGTAATTCGGGATTCAAGGTTGTCATTATAGACGATCGACCGAGGGCGGGCGCTGTCGAGGGGTCGGATTCGTGATGAGTTGCTGTAAGGGCCGATGGGTTTGTGCGGGTTGGGAGGGGGAGGTCAGGCCCGTGGCTCGGCTCGGACGTAGAGCTCTGCGGGGGCTTGGTCGAAGTACCTCAGCAGCGCCGGGCACAGCCAGCCTTCCATGCCCAGTTGCGGGCAGAAGTACCAGTTGCCGCCGTATTCTTCCCGCCGCCATTCGAGTTTGAGCGTGTGCCCCGGGAACGGGCTGGCTGAGAAGAACAACCGGAAGCCCTTCTCGGCGTGTGGGATCGCAGTGACCATCCGGTCGATCATGGTGTCGATGCCGGCGACGAAGGGTTCGCGCGTCAGCCCGACGCTGGGGTCGTCGAACACCCACTGGCCTTGCCATTTGTAAGGCGCGATGACGAAGATGGCGTTGGCCACGGGATGCTCCCAGGGCGGTCATTTCTGGTGGGCGACAGGGCCTGAGGGTCGCGACACGGTGCACTTCGCGTGCACGGTACGCTGGCGGCAGGAAATATTACAAGCTGGGTGAGCGACGGGTGCGGCTGCGCCCCTCTGACAGGGTCCGAGCCGGGGGGCGCACGTGAGGGCGGGATCGGGCCTGTACACACGATGGGGTTGGTTTTGTTCCGGCGGATTTCGCTGCGGGGACGTTAAAGTGGGTAAATTGGTCAGACTCGGCAACGATTCTCAGGCTGGGTGGGCTAAAAATATCGAAAATAAGGTCAAAATCATCGTGTTAGCTTTGGGAAGAGCGGTGCCATTGTTACAATGGCGGCGTTATCGACCTGTGCCGCTATTGATGCAGGTTTATCAGAAGGGGACACATCGCCCTGCAAGCCAGTCATTCTAAGAGAAAGGAGAGGTCTTATGGGCGGTATCTTTGACTCTACTCGCCGCTGTTTCGCTGCTGCCCCCCTATGCCGCAAGGGGGCCGATTTACGCCGCGTTTCGGCGGCAATCGTGACTTTGCTGGCGCCGGCCCTGAGCACCGCTCACGCGGAGATCTTCGGGACCCTCTCCAACTTCGACACCTACTTCACATCCCCTGATCCGATCAATATCCCAGGCTGCGAGGGGGCTGAGATCGAACTGGAAGGGATCCACTCGTCGAGCGTCGGCGGCGACTACCCCGCACACTATT
>JAJUHR010000182.1 GCA_029267795.1 Planctomycetota bacterium | reverse complement strand
TTGCGTTGCCGGACGAACCGGACCATCTCGCGCTGCCAGAGGGTGAGGCTGCCTAGCCGAAGGTTCCCGGGGGACGGGCGGGCGGTGTCGGCGTGGGTGGTGGTGGGCTTCGTTGTGCTGGCCGCGGTGGTCATGGTGCGGTGTCGAGCCTGAGGGGGCGGGGTGGTACGGGTCTTCGGTCATTCATCGTAGGTTGTTCGACCTTCGAGGCAAGTGTGGTGCCGGGTTGAGGCATGCAGGGGGAAAGGCGCAGCTTTGGCGGGCCGGCGGGAGCGTTGATAGAATTCGCCGCGTTGATCGATCGCTTGGACCCGTCAAACTCAAGGACTTGTGCGAATGACACTGATCCCGATGGTCATCGAGAAGAGCGGCCGGGGCGAAAGGGCCTATGACATCTACTCTCGGCTGCTCAAGGACCGGGTGATTTTTCTTGGCGGGCCGGTCACCGACGAGGTGGCGAATTTGGTGGTGGCTCAACTGCTGTTTTTGTCGAACGAGGATCCGAAGTCGGACATCCATTTCTACATCAACTCGCCGGGCGGGTCGGTCAGCGCGGGGCTGGGCATCTACGACACGATGCAGTTCATCCGTCCGCAGGTGGCGACGTACTGCATCGGGATCGCGGCGTCGATGGGCGCGGTGCTGCTGATGGCGGGGGCGCGGGGCAAGCGGTACGTGCTGCCGAACAGCCGGGTGTTGCTGCACCAGCCGATGATGGGCGGGGTGATCCAGGGGCCCGCGTCGGACCTGAGCATCCAGGCGAAGGAGATGATCCGGACGCGCGACCGGCTGTACAAGTTGATGGTGCAGCACACGGGCAGGGATTACGAGACGATCGCCCGCGATTGCGAGCGTGACAAGTGGCTGGACGCAGAAGAATCCGTGGCGTACGGGGTGGCGGACAGCGTCTTGCAGCACATGCCGGAGAGTTTGGTGAAGTCCCGCCGGGGCGAGGAAAACGGCCAGGGGGGCAGCGAGACGGAGTAGGCCGGGGTGTGGGCGCGGCGTGTGGTGATGGGGGGCAAACGCTAAGGGTGGATCGGTATGACTCGCCGGTTATGGCAGCTCGTCGTGGTGGTGGGGAGCTCACTGGCTGTCGTGGGCTGCGAGGTGGGGGAGCCTACGTTCCTGACCAGGGAGGACGACATCCGCGCCGAAAACCTTCGGCTGCGTCGTCAAACAAGCCGGTACGAGGATCAGGTTCAGTTGTTGCTGGCGCAGATCCGCAGCTTGGAGCAGCGGATTGAGACGCGGTCGAAGCTGGTGGACGTGCCGGCGTCGGAGCTTCCCCGGGTTACAGCGATCAAGTTTGGCCGGTATACCGGCGTGGCGGATAGCGACGGAGATGGGGTTGGGGACACGCTGCGGATCTACCTGCTGACGCTGGATCAGAAGGGGCGCTTTATGCCGGCGATCGGTCGGGTGGCGGTGCAGGCGGTGGCGCTACGGCCGGAGCAGATGCCCCTGATCGTGGCGCAGCAGACGATCGAGCCCGCCGACTTCGATAAGGCCTATCGCACGGGGTTGACCGGGAGCCATTACACCTTGGAGGCGCACCTAAGCGAGCTGTTGCCGCAGGGGGTCGACCGCGTGACGGTGACGGCCAGCTTCGCCGATGCGGACACCGGGACGACGCTGACTTACGAGCAGGTGGTGCCGGTGCATAGCCGCGGGTCCGCGGAGTCGCCTTAAAGGCGGTTTCAACACTTTTCTTTCGACTCGGTTGAAGGGACTGGATTTTTACTTAGCCCCCCATGAATCATGGGGGGCTAAATAGGGCTTGCACATAGCGGACTCGGGTGGAGCGGTCGGCACGGATGGGCGCGAAAAAAAGCACATGCGCTGCGGGCGCATGTGCGTTGGTTGCGGGTTTGATGGTGGATCGGGCGTGGGGGTTTACTTGACCGGCGGTGCAGGCTCCTCGGTGGGGATGATGTCCACCACGGGTGTGGTGTCGGGGCTGGGCGTGAAGGGTTCGGGCTGGGCGCCGCCGGGCTCTTGGCCCGGTTCGCTGGGGCTGGTCTCCCACGAGGTGGAGCCGCCGCCCTTGTACATCAGTTCGTTGGCGTCGATCGTCGAGGCTGAAGAGGCTGAGGGGGGTGCGGTCTGGGCCGCGGCCGCGGCGGAGGTATTTTTGACGAGGTAGATCTCGACGCGGCGGTTGGCGGGGTTGCCGGACCTGTCGGCGTTGGCGGTGATTGGGCGGTACTCGCCATAACCGGCGACGCCCATGCGGACCGCGGGAACGCCGGCCTTCTGCAGTTCGTCCATGACGGCGATGGCCCGGTGCACGGACAGGTGCCAGTTGGTCGGGTGCTGGGCGCGGGTGGCGGGTTTGCTGATGGGGACGTTGTCGGTGTGGCCGACGATGCAGGCGGTGTAGTCGGCGGCCATGGGGGAGTTGAGGATTTCGGCGAACCTGGCGAGGCTGGCCTTGGCTTGGGGGTTGACCTCGGCGCTGCCGAGGGCGAAGGTCAGGTCGCTGCGGAGCTTGACCATGCCCTGGGTGGGGTCGTAGCTGATAAGGTTGGGGTCGGACGCGGCGAGGTTGCCCAGGGCGGCGTCGAGCTCGGGGCTGAGGATCGGGCCGGTGCGCACGGATCGCAGGCCTTTTTCCGCTTCGGCGAGGGCTTTGGCGAGGCGGTCACGTTCGGTGGTGGCTTTGGCGAGCTGCTCGGCGAGCTGGGCTTCCTTCGGTCCGCTGCGGGCGGCCAGGGCGTCGATCTGAGCCTGCTTTTCTTCGAGCTGGCTTTGCAGTTCGATCACTTGCTCCTGGCTGCGGCGATAGAGGGTCTGCAGGTTGTCGGCGTGTTGCTGAGAGACACAGCCAACGGTTCCGAGGGCTAAAAGCGTCAAAGCGGAGCACTTGAGCAGGGGGTTCATGGGTGAGAGTCCTTTCGTGGGTCTGGTTTGTGGTTACAGCTTTGTAGCAAGCTATCGTCTAGCGAGAGAAAATCAATCTCTCTTTGTAGGGTTCATGTGGGGGCGATTTTTTGAAGTATGCTTGGTCTTAAGACTTATATCGCTGATGCGATTTGCGATGCGTTGGGGGTACGAGCGCGGCCCGGAGCGGTGGCAGTGGCCGAGGGGCGGATCGTGGCGGCGGGGGAGCCAGCGCAGGTTGCGGCGGCGTGTGGAGGGGAGTTGGGGCGGGTGGTTTCGCTGCCGAACATGCTGCTACTGCCGGGGTTCGTTAACGCGCACGCACATCTGGGTCTGACGTCGATGGGTCCGCGGCCTTACGGTGGGAGTTTCACCGATTGGCTGCGGATGGCGATGCGTGAGGCCCCCGCCCCTGCCCCCGGAAGTGCCCACGGAGGGGAGGGTGAAATCCGTCGCAGTGTGGCGCGAGGGGTGGAGTTGTCGCGAGATGCGGGGGTGGGATGGGTCGGTGACATCGCCGGTTCCGCGGCGGCGGTGTTGGGGCGGTGCGGAAACGCGGGCGTTGCTGGGGTGGGGTACCTCGAATGCTTTGGGATCGGGTCACGGGGGCAATTAGTCGCAGGGGAGCTGGGCGCCAAGTTGGAAGGGATTGAAGGGGAGGTGGCGCGTATTCAAGAGCGCGAGGCTGCTGGAGCGCGTGTGGTGTTGGGGGTTCAGCCACATGCGCCGTACTCGGCGGGGTTGGAGTTGTACGTGGAGGCTGCGCGGTTGGCGCAGCGGCGCGGGTATCGATTGAGCACGCACTTGGCGGAGACGGAGGAAGAGATTCGGTTTGTGCGTGAAGGGGCTGGGCCGTTCGTTGACCTGCTGCGGGAATTGGGCAGGTGGGATGGGTCGATCCGGGCGACGGGGTTGCACCCGGTGCAGTGGCTGGAGCGGGCGCTGAAGATGGGCCCGTGGCTGCTGGCGCATTGCAATTATGTGGAGGACGTTCATATCGAGGTGTTGGCGCGGTGCGGGGCGTCGGTGGTGTATTGCCCGGTTGCCAGCGACTACTTCGGTCATCATCAGCCTTGGCGCGGGAGTGTGCACCGGTATCGGCAGATGCTGGAGGCGGGTGTGAACGTGTGCCTGGGGACGGATTCGATTTTGTGTCAGCCGGCGGATGCGACGGGCGGGGCGAGCCTGGGCGTGCTGGAACAGATGAGGCACCTGTATCGGCGTGACGGGACAGACCCGAAGGTGTTGTTGCGCATGGTGACGGTGAACGGGATGCGCGCGATGGGGCTGGCGGAGGTAGACGCGACGTTGCAGGGCGGCGTGGCGGCCAAGCTGGTGGGGGTCGCGATCGATCCGGACGATCCGACGGACCCGTTGGAGCAGGCGCTGCGGAACGGCGCGGGTGTGTCGGTGGTCGAGGGATAGAAGCGGGTGTGGGGTGAATGAACCGCGGGTTTCCACCCGCGGCTATTTGGGCAGGGCGGGCAGGGATCTGCGGATGGTGCGCGTAGCGCACCCAACGGGTTGATTACGCGGTGAGGGGGACGGCGTCGGGGGCTTCGGTGGGTTCGACGATGAGCTTGCGCAAGTATTCCGGGTCGCTGCGGGTGACCCAGCTGCGGAAGGGTTCGTCCTCGTCGACGCGCTGGGCCAAGTAGGTGTCGATGAGGTTTTTCAGGGCCAAGTGGATGCGGTCGGCGACGATTTTTTTGGCGATGACCTCGCCGAACTTGGGGTCGGCGCCGAGGCAGCCGCCCAGGAGCACGTTGTAGCCGTCGACCTTGGAGGGCCGGCCTTGGGCGTCGGGGCGTTGCGGGTCTAACGC
>JAJUHR010000124.1 GCA_029267795.1 Planctomycetota bacterium | reverse complement strand
GGCACGCTGGCGGTAGCCGTGGTGGCCTTTGAGAAGACCGAGGTGGCCTCGGCGTTTGCGGCGGTGAGCCGGCCGGAGGAATCCTTCGAGGCCGGGGCCCGGATCGCCCAGCAATTGAACGACGCGTCGTTACGCGGCGTGTTGGTCTTGTCCGATGGGCTGAAGGTCAACGGCAGCGAGCTGGTGCGTGGGTTGAACTCGGTGTTCAACCCCGGCGTGGTGGTGACGGGGGGACTGGCGGGCGACGGGGATCGGTTCCAGTTAACGTGGGTGATCAAGGACGGCCAACCCCGCAGCGGCTTCATCACCGCGGTGGGGTTTTATGGCGACCACGTGCGGATTGGCCACGGCTCCAAGGGCGGCTGGGACACCTTCGGCCCGGAGCGACGGGTCACGAAATCCAACGGCAGCGTCCTGTATGAGCTGGACGGCAAGCCGGCCCTGCAGCTGTACAAGCAATACCTCGGGGACTTGGCGTCGGGCCTGCCCGCCACGGCGCTGCTGTTCCCTTTGGCGTTGCGGAGCGACCCTTCGGACGAGAACCAGGTCGTCCGCACCGTGCTGGGGGTGGATGAGCGGGCGCAATCGATGACCTTCGCGGGGGACATCCCCCAAGGGTGCCTGGCCCAGCTGATGAAGGCATCGCTGGACCGTCTGATCGACGGCGCTTCGGAGGCGGCGCTGATGACCCGCCGGAACTATCAGAGTGAACAACATGGGCAGACTTTGTCGCTGGCCATCAGCTGCGTCGGACGCAGGCTGATCCTCGGTGAGCGGGCGGAAGACGAGCTGGAGGCTGCGCTGAAGGTGTTACCCGAGGGCGCCGAGCAGATCGGTTTTTACTCCTACGGAGAGATCTCACCCTACGCCAGTGGCCGCTGCGATCTGCACAACCAGACCATGACGCTGACCACGATCAACGAACTGTAAGGGCTCGATGCACCGGCTACTGCAACGCCTGCTGAAAAAGCTGCGGATGGATCCGCACGTGCCTCCCACAGCGGAGCAGTGGTCTGAATTCCTCGAACGGATCAACAAGGCCTATCAACAGTTCGACCAGGACCGGTATTTGCTGGAGCGGTCGCTGGCGATCTCATCGCAGGAGATGCGGGAGCTGAATGAAAACCTGCAGTGTGCCAAGGAGGCGGCGGAGGCGGCGGACCGGGCCAAGAGCGAGTTTCTGGCGAACATGAGTCACGAGATCCGCACGCCACTGACGGCGATCTTCGGCTACGCCGAGGCCCTGCTGGAGCAGGAGGGCGAGGCGAAGCCGGCGGGGGAGCGGCTCGAGGCGCTCCGCGCGGTGCTGCGCAACGGCCAGCAGCTGCGGCAGGTCATCGACGACATCCTGGACCTATCCAAGATCGAGGCCGGCCAGCTGCGGATCGTGCCGGTGCCCTGCTCGCCGATGCAGGTGGTCGGTGAGGTGGCCGAGACGATGCGGGTCCGCGCCCACGCCAAGGGCTTGCGGCTGAGCGTCGAGGCCGAAGGCCCGGTGCCCGAGACAATCCACTGCGATCCGGCGCGGCTGAGGCAGGTGTTGGCGCACTTGGTCGGCAACGCCATCAAGTTCACCGATCGGGGTGAGGTGCGGGTCGTGATCCGTTGCGATGGCCCGGATCGCGTTGGGCGGCTGATCCGCTTCGAGGTCATCGACACCGGCATCGGGATCGGCCCCGAGCAGCTGGGCTGGCTGTTCCAGCCCTTTACTCAAGTCAACAGCTCGATGTCCCGCCGCTTCGGCGGCGCCGGTTTGGGCTTGGCGATCTCCCGGCGGCTGGCGCGGATGCTCGGCGGCGACATTACCGTCCGCAGCACCCTTGGCCAGGGCAGCTGCTTCGTAGTCAGCGTCGACCCAGGGCCGCTGCAGGGCGTGCCGATGGTCCACGACGCCCACGAGGCCCTGGCCCCCGCACCGGCGGCGATGCCGGCTGCTGTAACCGCGGCCCCCAAGCTCGATTGCCACGTGCTGCTTGTCGAGGACGGCCCGGACAACCAAAAGCTCATCGGCCTGCTGTTGCGTAAGGCCGGCGCCCGAGTGACCCTGGCAGAGAACGGCAAGATTGGCTACGACTTGGCGATCCAGGCTTGGCAGGCGGGCGAGCCCTTCGACGTGATCCTGATGGACATGCAGATGCCCGAGATGGACGGCTACACAGCCACCCGCCTGCTGCGCCAAGCCGGCTACCGCGGCCCTATCATCGCCCTAACCGCCCACGCCATGAAGGGCGATCGCGAGAAATGCCTCAACGCCGGCGCGGATGAGTATCAAACCAAGCCGATGGACCGTCGGGGCTTGCTGCAGACCATCTGCAGGTGCCTGGGGGAGGAACCCGATCCGCAAAGGGCCTCCGACCCCCCCACCAATAATGGCTAGCGCTGGCGTCCAAGGGTCGGCGGACCGGAAGGACAGACCGTTTTCATTTTCATTTTCATTTGAGGGTATCGCCATGAGGCTGATCGGAGCGGTTGTGGTGGAGCCAAGCGACGCCCCAACCCGTGCTGAGGGGGCGGGGGGTGTCGTTACGCGCTGCCCTGACACCCCTGGGGGGCTGTCACCGGCGGCTGACGAGGTTGCGCGTTGAAATGCACGGGCTTGAGGCGGGAAAAAGAGCCCGGTTGTTACAAGCTGGTCAAACGTGGCTGAAAAGTCGGTCCGATCCATGCCAACGGAGGCTGGTGGATCGGGATCGCGTGGACCGATGGCCAATTGGTTGAAGCGGTCCGAAGGGAACCCTAGAATCGCGCAAAGCAGGTGACAAAAGATATGGCAGGCTTGAAGCGTAAGTGCGATCAGTGCGATAAACCCGCGACCCACCATTCGGTGGAGATCGTCAAAGGCCAAAAGATCGAGAAGCATTTGTGCGAAGAGCACGCGATCCAGGAGGGGTTGGCGATCAAGGCGGTACAGACGCCGATCAACAAGCTTTTGACGAATTTTGTCAAGCAGCAGAGCCTGCCGTCTCCTCAGCCGGAGTGGGTGTGCGATCAGTGTGGGATGACGTTTACCGAGTTCCGCGAGCACAGCCTGTTGGGCTGCCCGGAGTGTTACCGCGCTTTCGAGGAGCCTCTGGCGCCTCTGCTGGAGCGGGCGCACGAGGGTGAGACGCAGCACTTGGGGAAGGTGCCGCATCGGGTGGGCGAGGGGGAGCAGCGTCAACAACACCTGCTGCGGATGCGCAAGCGATTGGAGGAGGCGGTGGCGTGCGAGGACTACGAGCTGGCGGCGAGGCTGCGGGACGATATCCAGCGGCTCGAAGGGCAGGGGCAGGTGCGATGACGCTGCGGCAGATCACCGATCACGCTGGGGAATGGCTGCGTGGCGTGGGCCCGCAGAGCGATACCGTGATATCGAGCCGGGTGAGGCTGGCGCGCAACCTGGCGGGGTACCCGTTCGTGGCCAGGGCCAGCGCCCGGCAGCACCACGAGGTGCTGGATCGTTGCCGAGCGGAGGTGATGGGCGGGCGCCTGGGCGAGGGGGTGCTGTGGGTGGACCTGCGGGAGAGCACGCCGTTGGACCGGCAGCTGCTGGTCGAGCGGCACCTGATCAGCCGTCAACACGCGGGGGCGGGGGGGGCGCTGCCGCGGGCGGTGGCGATCGGCGCCGATGAAACCTTCGCGATCATGGTCAACGAGGAGGACCACCTGCGGATCCAATCGCTGCGGAGCGGGATGCAGCTGGACGAGGCGTTTAACCACGTCAACCGGATCGACGACCTGCTCGAGGACCGCATGGAGTTCGCGTTTTCGAAGCGATTCGGGTATTTGACGGCCTGCCCGACCAACGTGGGCACGGGGATCCGCGTCAGCGTGATGATGCACCTGCCGGCCCTGAAGCTGACGGGCGAGATCGAGAAGGTCCGGCGGGCGGCGCGGGACATGCACTTGGCGATCCGGGGGCTTTTCGGCGAGGGCTCGGAGGCTATGGGCGACCTGTATCAGGTCTCGAACCAGACGACGCTGGGCAAACCCGAGCAAGAGATCCTATCTGAGTTCAAGCACACGGTCGTGCCCCAGATCATCGCGTACGAGCAGCAAGCCCGGCGAGCGCTGCTGAAGCAGAGGCAGGCCCAGGTCGACGACAAGGTGTGGCGCGCCTGGGCGACCCTCACGCACGCCCACGTGATCGACACGGAAGAGGTGCTTGCGATGCTGAGCCACCTGCGGATGGGCGTCAACATGGGCCGGATCGACACGGTTGACATCACGACGATCAACGAGTTGTTCCTGTTGGCGCAGCCCGCTCACCTGCAGAAGCTGATCGGGGCGGAGATGGACCCGACGACCCGTCGGGAGGCCCGAGCGAAGCTGATCCGCCAGCGGCTTGGCCAACGCTGACTCCGTCCACCCCATGCTCGTGAGACCGGGGGCCCTTAAGTAAGATGTCGGTGCGCTGAGGCATAGATGCGTTCCGCAGATCCTGCGTACGGTGGCCCGTGTGTGTGCTGCAACGGCTTGGAGAGAATCGAACAAACCGGTGATCGACGCACCGACGGGGCACCCCGTCGCAACGGGGAACGAGCATGGGCCTGCACCAGAACGTCATGAGGGAATCGGTCTCGCAGCTGGAACTGCGAGAAGTGGTGCCCGTCACCCCGCAGATGACCTGCCGAGAAGCGGTGGACCTGATGCGCCGCAAGCGGCACGGCTACGTGGTGGTGGTCGACCCCCAGGACCGCCCGATCGGGATGTTCACCGAGCGGGTGTTGGTGCGGCTGTTGCTGCGCGGGGCCGCGGCGCTGGAGGAGCCCGTGTCGAAGCACATCTCCCCTCGGGCGTTTATCGTGCGGGCCAGCGAGCCGATCGCCAAGGCGATCCAGATGATGCGGACCCACGATTGGCGGTTCCTGTGCGTGGTGGACGATCGGGGAAAGGCAATCGGGGTCACCGGGCAGCGAGGCATCATGGAATACCTGGCGGAGCACTTCCCTCGCCAGGTCAAGGCCCAGATGATCGGGTCGAAGTTGTACATGGACCAGAGAGAAGGAGCTTGAGGCATGCGTCGCAAGCGCCGGAGCACGCCGCCAGCGGTGTTCGAGGACCCGCTGAAGGACTACAGCCCGCCGAAGTACGAGGACGAGCTGGAGCGGTCCCTGTGCGAAGACCGTGTGGATGTGATCAAGACCCGGCCGTTCACCACGATCGACGCGGACACCCCGATCGAGCAGGCGTTGCGGACCATGGCCGAGCTGGACGTGGCGTGCCTGCTGATCACGGAGCGCGACCACCTGGTCGGCATTTTCTCCGAGCGGGACGTGCTTTTCCGGGTGGCGCATCAATATGAGCAAATCAAGGGCCAGCCCGTGCGTGAGGTCATGACCGGTCGGCCGGCGGCGGTGTACGAGACCGACACCCCTGCCAAGGCGATCAACCTGATGGCGACGGGGGGCTTCCGTCACGTGCCGATCCTTAACATCGAAGAGCGGGTCGTGGGCATCATCGGGCCACGGCGGGTCACGGCCTATCTGCAAAACCTGCTGACCGAGACCGCGGGGTAAGGGGCGGGGGTGGGGCGCCAAGCCCTTGCTCGGATCGGGCACGCTGTTCGGTAGATGGGGTGGGATGAGGGCCGCGATCGACGCGTGGCGCCGGTCAGCCCGCCTTGGGCCTCGCAGCCCAGTGGAGTTTCTTGGCGAGCATGTCCCAGTAGCTCAACTGCGGGTTATGCACCAAGAGCAACGGGCGGGGGTAGCGGCGGATCAGGATGCGCCACTGCGCCTCGATCTTGACCAGCACCTGACCGTCGACCACCAGATGGGTGCCGGGATTGGCCCGGAGCGTGCGCAGGCACACGACGTCGTCGGCGTTGATGACGATCGGGCGGAAAGCCAGGCTGTGCGGGCACAGGGGGGTGATACACAGGGCGTCGATCGTGGGGCTAACGATGGGG
>JAJUHR010000458.1 GCA_029267795.1 Planctomycetota bacterium | reverse complement strand
TTTGTAGATTGTCTCGGTAGCTCAAAGAAGGCTTGGCCATGCGAAAGAAGATGGAAAACCTTAGTGCTCAGGATATCCACGCGCCGGTGAAGGGGGAGTTGTCGAGCCGGTACGTCGGTATGACGGGGGCGCAGATTTTTCACGAGATGATGCGTGAGCACGGGGTCAAGCACATCTTCGGTTATCCGGGTGGGGCGATCCTGCCGGTGTTCGACGCGATCCACGAGAGCCCGTATTTCACATTTATTCTGACGCGGCACGAGCAAGGGGCGGGCCACATGGCGGAGGGCTATGCGCGGGCCAGCGGCAAGCCGGGGATCGTGCTGGTGACCTCCGGGCCCGGGGCGACGAACACGGTGACGGCGCTGCAGGACGCGCTGATGGACGGCACGCCGATCATCGTGTTCTCGGGGCAGGTGGCGACGAAGGCGATCGGGACGGACGCGTTCCAGGAGGCGGACGTGACGGGGATCACGCGTCCGTGCACGAAGTGGAACGTGCTGGTGAAGGACGTGCGGGATTTGCCGCGGCGGATCAACGAGGCGTTTCACATCGCGACGACCGGCCGGCCGGGGCCCGTGCTGGTGGACCTGCCGAAGGACGTGACGGCGGCGAAGCTGGCGGAGGCGGTGCGGGTCGAGCCGTACCTGCCGGGGTATTCCATCCGCGAGCTGGGCACGTCGTCGGAGATCGGGCGTGCGGCGGAGCTGATCAACCGCGCCGAGCGGCCGATCCTGTACTGCGGGCAGGGGGTGATCCTGTCGGGGGCTTACGAGGTGCTGGCGGAGGTGGCCCGGCGGGGGAACATCCCGGTGACCACGACGCTGCAGGGGCTCGGCGGGTTCGACGAGACGTCGCCACTGAGCTTGAAGATGCTCGGCATGCACGGGTCGGCGACGGCGAACTACGCGATGCAGGCGGCGGACCTGATCATCGCGGTGGGGGCGCGGTTCGATGATCGGGTGACCGGGCGGGTGGCGGACTTCGCGCCCGAGGCGCGCAAGGCCGAACGCGAGGGCCGCGGCGGGATCATCCACTTCGACATCGCGCCGGAGAACATCAACAAAGCGGTGCCGGTGACCATCGGCATCGAGGGCGATGCGCGGAAGAACCTCGAGCTGTTGCTGCCGATGCTGGAGCGCCGTTCGCGGGCGGGGTGGTTCAAACAATTGAATGAGTGGCAGAAGAACTATCCGTTCCGGTACAAGGACGACCCGGGCAAGCAGACGCCGATCAAGCCGCAGGCGGTGATCGAAGAGCTATACCGGCAGACGAAGGGCGAGGCGGTGATCACCACCGGGGTGGGCCAGCACCAGATGTGGGCGGCGCAGTTTTACCGGTGGCGGCGGCCGCGGCAGTTCATCACGTCCGGCGGGTTGGGGACGATGGGGTACGGCTTACCTTCGGCCATCGGCGCGAAGCTGGCGCTGCCCGACCGGGTGGTGGTGGACATCGACGGGGACGGGTCGTTCTGCATGACGGGCATGGAGATGGTCACGGCGGCGCAGTTCGGCATCGGCGTCAAGGCGCTGATCCTCAACAACGAGTTCCAGGGCATGGTCAAGCAGTGGCAGGACCTGTTCTACCAGGAGCGGTA
>JAJUHR010000131.1 GCA_029267795.1 Planctomycetota bacterium | reverse complement strand
TTCCAAGGCGAGGCCGAATGCCGCCAAGGCCGAGTCCATCAGCCCCTCGGTGAGGTATTGCCGGCCGCTCTGCAGGTGCTGTTGGGCGCGGCGTTCCGCGGGGTTTTGCACACCGGCGCAGCCTTGCAGGGCCAGGAGGGCGCAAAGAGCGACAAACCCTGTGAGCCTGTGGCGATGGATACGTGGTTTCATGGCGGACAAGTTAGGCCTTGCCGATCTTATGGTCAACCGAGGCGGGGGATGGGCCGGCCGTGTTCCCACCGCGTTAACAGATTACAATCGGATCGTTTAGAACGAGCCATGAGAGTAGCCCTGGCCCAGACCAATCCCGTGGTGGGGGACATCCGCGGCAACACCGAGCTGATCCGCCGCGCCATCCACGGCGCGAAGGAGCAGGGGGCCCGGCTGGTGGTGTTCCCCGAGTTATCGGTGATCGGGTATCCGCCCAAGGACCTGTTGCTGAAGCCGGCTGCGATTGAGCAGAGCGTCCAGGCGGTTCAGGAGCTGGCGGGCGAGTGCACGGATATCGGGGCGATCATCGGGTACCCCTGTCCGTCGGACAAGCCGCTGGGGCGAACGCTGTATAACGCTGCAGCGGTGTGCTTCGGGGGTCGGGTCGCGCATCGGTGGGTCAAGGCGTTGCTTCCGACGTATGACGTGTTTGACGAGCGGAGGTACTTCGAGCCGGGGCCGCTGGCGCCGCTGGGGTCGGCGTTCCCATCCTCGGCGTGTGTGGACGGGGCGGCCTTGGGCGTGAGCATCTGCGAGGACATGTGGAACGACCCGACCGTGGTGCCTCGGCAGCTGTACTATGAGGACCCGATCCAGCATTTGGCGGAGGCGGGGGCCCGAGTTCTGGTCAACTGCTCCGCGTCGCCGTTCGTCGTGGGCAAGCACGATTTCCGGATGGAGCTGATCCGCTCCGCGGCTCGGCGGCACCGGCTGCCGATGCTGTTCTGCAATCAGGTGGGGGGGAACGACGAGCTGGTGTTT
The DNA here is from genome assembly GCA_029267795.1 of Planctomycetota bacterium. Taxonomy (GTDB): domain Bacteria; phylum Planctomycetota; class Phycisphaerae; order Phycisphaerales; family Phycisphaeraceae; genus JAJUHR01. Next base: position 4,748 of record JAJUHR010000131.1, on the reverse strand, counting down.
GACGGCAACAGCTGCGCCGTGGACGCCCAGGGGGTGTTGCTGGCCCACGCGAAGGACTTCGAGGAGGACCTGTTGGTCTTCGAGCTGCCGCTGGCGGGGCCGGGTGGCCCGGGGGAGGCTGCGGCGGTGCGGAACCGGATCGAGACGCCGCGTCGAGGGATCGAATCGGCTTACCACGCGTTGGTGCTGGGGCTGCGTGACTACTGTCGAAAGTGCGGGTTCAAGTCGGTCGTGGTGGGCCTGTCGGGCGGGGTCGATTCGGCCCTGACAGGGGCGCTAGCGGTGGCGGCGCTGGGGGCGGACAACGTTTTAGGCGTGGCGATGCCCTCGCGGTACAGTTCGAAGGGATCGATCGACGACGCGAGAGAGCTGGCCCGGCGGCTGGGGATGCGGTTCGAGGTCATCCCCATCGAACGAGCCCACGTGGCCATGGAACAGACACTAAGCCCTCAATTTAAAGGCCTGCCTCCGGACACCACGGAGGAAAACCTGCAGGCCCGGTTGCGGGGCATGGTGCTGATGGCGCTGAGCAACAAGTTCGGCTCGCTGCTGGTGAGCACCGGCAACAAGAGCGAGCTGGCGGTGGGATACTGCACGCTGTACGGGGACATGGCCGGGGGGCTGGCGGTGATCAACGATGTGCCCAAGATGATGGTGTGGGAGCTGGCGCGGTGGATCAACGAATCGCCCGCCTCCCCGCTGCGGCAGCGGTACGGGGGGCCGGTGATCCCGGAGAGCTCGATCGCGAAGGTGCCCAGCGCGGAGCTAAGGCCGAATCAGACCGATCAGGACACGCTGCCGCCATACGCCCTGCTGGATCAGATCATCGAGCGGTACGTGGAGCGGGATCAGCCGGTGGCGCAGATCATCGCGGAGACGGGGATCGACCCCGAGACGGTGCGGCGGGTCGTGCGGATGATCGACCGGAACGAGTACAAGCGGCAGCAGGCGGCGCCGGGGCTGAAGATCACGGGGCGGGCGTTCGGGTTCGGCCGACGGATGCCGATCGCCCAGCGGTTCGACAATGGCGTGTTGCTGGGCGCGGGAGCGGCAAAGCCCTGAAGCGTCTGTTGGCGGGTTATGTGACGATGGCGCAGCTATCCCCCCTTATTGTGACGCTGGACGGTCCGGCCGGTTCGGGCAAGTCTTCGGTGGCGCACCGGTTGGCGCGTCGTTTGGGGTTGCGTTTTCTAGACACGGGGGCAATGTACCGGGGCCTGACGGCGGTGTGCTTGGACCGGGGGATCGACCCGGGGCGGGAGCCGGCGGCGGTGGTTGAGCTGGCTGGGAAAGTCAGGATGGAGTTCGATTGGGGCACTGACCCGCCGAGGCTGTACGTGGAGGGGCGGGACGTGACGCCAAGGCTGCGAGACCCGGACGTGACCGCCCGCGTGAGTGACGTGGCGGTGTTGCCGGAGGTCAGGCGGGTGCTGGTCCGCGCCCAGCAGCGGATTGGGGAGAGCTGCCCGCGTCTCATCAGCGAGGGGCGCGATCAGGGGTCGGTGGTGTTCCCCGGGGCGCAGGTGAAATTTTACCTTGAGGCTTCACCGCACGTCCGCGCCAAGCGCCGGGCTGAGCAGTTGCGGCAGGAGGGTCGGGCGGCGGAAGAGTCGCAGGTGCTGGTGGGGATCCAGGAGCGAGACCGCCGGGATACGGGCCGCAGCGAGGGGCCGCTAATCTGCCCCGAGGACGCGATCCGCGTGGACACGAGCGATCTGACGCTGGATCAGGTGGTCGACCGTCTGGAGGCGCACGTGCGGACGCGGTACGGCGAGGCGGTGGCAGGCCCTGGGGGTGGTCGCAGCAGCGACGCGGCCGGCCCGGGAGGCCCGCGGTGAGGTGGTTCGCCCCGTTCCGTGCCCGCCAGCCCGGCGCCGGCCTGTGGCGGATCGCGTGGTGGCATTTCCTGCACGCGATCAGCTACGCCCTGGTGGGGACGTGCTACCGGTATCGGGCGTGGGGCACCAGGAACATTCCGGGCTCAGGGCCGTTGCTGCTGGTGAGCAATCACCAGTCTTATCTGGACCCGATCCTCGTGGGGCTGGGCTGCCACCGCCGACAGTTTTACGCGTTGGCTCGTTCGAATTTGTTTAATCATGCAGCGTTTTCGTGGCTGATCCGTTCGCTGAACGCGATCCCGGTGGACCGAGGGGAAACGGACATGGCGGCGATGCGTCGCTGCCTGGAGGTGCTGCGGCAGGGGCACGCGCTGCTGATCTTCCCGGAGGGGACGCGCACGCTCGACGGTACGACGCACGCTTTCGCGACCGGGACGATGTTGCTGATCAAGCGCGCCCGGCCGTGGGTGCTGCCCGTGGCGATCGAGGGGGCGTACGGGGCGTGGCCGAAGGGGAGGGCGCTACCCAGGCCGTGGGGACGGATCGGGGTCCGTTATGGGGCGCCCATCGCGGCGGAGGCGTTGATTGCGATGGGGCCGGACGCTGCGCTGGAGCACCTGCGTACGGTTGTGGAGGGGATGAGACGGGAATTGGGCAGGCGGATGCAGGGGGGTGTGGTGGGTGGCGGGCAGCGCGTCGCGGTGGAGGCGCAGCAGGGGCGGTGTGGCGCGGCGTAGCTGTGGTGGGGTCGTTGGCGGGCTGGTATTCGGTATGTGGTAACGTGGTCTACCTTGCTCTATCCTTCTTACCAAGCTCTGTCTGAAACTCGCCGGCTGGGTGCAAAGTGTGGAGACCGGGTTGGTGATCGAGAGAGCGTTTGGCGGCGGGGACGTGGATTTCGACGAGGGTATGACTTGAAGCGTTTGGGCGGCGCAATGTGGGTTGTGGCCACGATCGGTGGCGGGTGTGCGGCGGGGGGCGGGTTAGCCGAACCGGCTGCTCGCGTGGCGGACGTGGTTTTGGCCTCCCAGACGCACGAGGGGGCGCGGCTGGAGACGGTGGTTGAACTGGAGAATCCCAACAGGACGCCGGTGCCGCTGGTCGAAGCGGAGTACACGGTGTCGCTGCAGGGGGTGGGCAGTTATACGGCCCGCGAGTGGCTGCACCGGACGATCCCCGCGGCGGCCGGTCAAGGGGAGGGGGAGGAGGGGTCGCCGGGCAGGCAGGTGGTGCGGCTGCCGGTGGCCATTGCGAACACGGGCTGGGGTGATCTGGCAGGGGCTGAGTACCGGGTGGAAGGGTCGGTGAGTTACCGGCCGGTGGGGGAAGTCCGCCAGTTGCTGACCGAGATGCGTGTGCCTTTACCGAGCGTGAAGTTCGAAGGGTCGGGCCGCGTGGAGCGGGGGGATCGTTGAGTTTGCGGGTTGAGTGGAAAATCGGCATGAACCCAGTGTTTGACGAGCGTCGATATCTGATCCCGTTTCGGGCGACGCTGCTTCCGCAGATCTTCACGGACGTGCTGGTGATCGGGGGTGGGGTGGCGGGTCTGCGTGCGGCGGTGGCGGCATCGGGTTTTGCGGACGTGATCGTGGCGATCAAGGGCAACCTGGCGCAGTCGAACACGTACTACGCGCAGGGGGGGATCGCGGCCGTGCTGGACGAGTCGGCTGGTTCGCTGGACGACCACGTGGCGGACACGGTGGAGGCGGGGGCGGGGTTGTGCGACGTGCCGGTGGTGCGGGCGGTGGTGGAGGCGGGGCCGGCGAGGATCAAGGAGCTGATCGCGTGGGGGATGCGGTTCGACCGCGCCCTTGTCGGGGAGGGCGAGGCCGAAGGGCCCCTGGCGCTGGGCAAGGAGGGGGGCCACAACCGCGCCCGGATCGTTCACGCGGATGGGGACGCCACGGGGCGGGAGTTGGTCCACACGCTGGAGCGGCAGGTGCGGCAGCAGCAGCGTGTCCGAGTGTTCGAGCAGTGCTTTGTGCTGGACCTGATCACGTTGGAGGGGTCGAACCCGCAGTGCATCGGGGCGATCACGCACCACCCGAAGTATGGCCTGCAGGTGATCTGGGCGGCGGCGACGATCCTGGCCAGCGGTGGCTGCGGGCAGGTGTTCCGCGAGTCGACCAACCCCGCGGTGGCGACGGGAGACGGGCTGGCGATGGCGTACCGGGCCGGGGCGCGGCTGCAAGACTTGGCGTTCATGCAGTTCCACCCCACGACGCTGTACGTGGCGGGGGCTTCGCGTTCGCTGATCACGGAGGCGGTGCGCGGCGAGGGGGCGTACCTGGTCGACCGCAACGGGTACCGGTTCATGACGGATTACGATCCGCGCGGGGAACTGGCGCCGCGCGATGTGGTCAGCCGGTCGATCCTGGCCCAGATGGCCAAGACCAACTACACGCACGTGTATCTGGATTGCCGGCACATCGAGCCGCGGCGGTTCGCCGAACGGTTCCCCGGCATCTCCGCGCTGCTGCGGCAGTTCGAGATCGACCCGGCGAAGGTGCTGATCCCGATCCATCCCTCGGCGCATTACATGGTGGGCGGGGTGCGTACGGACGCCTGCGGCCGGACGAATCTCCTAGGGCTGTACGCGTGTGGGGAGGTGGCGTGCACCGGGCTGCACGGGGCGAACCGCCTGGCGAGCAACAGCCTGCTGGAGGGGCTGGTGCTGGGGGAGGTGGCGGGACGGGTGTGCCAGGAGATGCTGGGGCCGAACGGGGCCGGGGTCATCGGGCTGCGTGGGCCGGTGAAGGTGGTGTCGGACATTCGGCCCTCGGAGCGGTCGGAGTTGGACCTGGCGGACGTGCGGTCGAGCCTGCGGTCGATCATGTGGCGGCACGTGGGGATCGAGCGGACGGGGGATCGGCTGACCGAGGTGGTGGAGATGTTCGATTTTTGGGCCCG
>JAJUHR010000125.1 GCA_029267795.1 Planctomycetota bacterium | reverse complement strand
GGGGACGTTGGGTGGCTCAAAGTGGCACCGCACCGCGTCGATCACCGCTTTACGCAGCTCTTCCACACTGTCAGCCTGGGTGAATATCGACGTGCCCGCGCCTAGCGCTCGGGCTGTGTAGCCCCCTTCGGGAGCCGCTTCCACCTGAAAGATCACTTCGCTCATCATGACTAGCCGAGGTTAGCTACCCATATCCCCATCGACCGTTCTCCAGTCGGGGGCACTTGGCAATTCCCCTTAGCATACCAGGCTGTCGTCACACTGCATGAACATGAATACGGACGCCGAAGGACTGTAGGCTAAATCCAACCCTTAAGCCAGCCGGAGTTTACCCGTGCTGGATCGCAAGTTAGGACATTATCGAGCCTACCCATCAACCCGGGGTGGCCCTTGTTGCCACGTCCCCTATCGGAATCGACAGCCCCTGTTGGCTAACCGCCATTTGTTCGCATAATGTTAGGGTATGGATGCCGACCGGGAGTATCGCGATGCGCTGCCTCAAGGCTCCGCCCGCGGTCGGGGAGCGGGCCTGAACCCCGGCAACCGGTTCGAGGAGGTTCGCCTGCACGTCCTCGGCGAGCACCTGGACGAGGTCCTCCGCGAGCACGACGGCACACCGGTCAAGGTCCCTACCCGCGTCTTCAAAGACCACAGCAGGACCATCCTCAACCAAAACGACAGCCCCGACATCGGCTTCCGCTGGTCGATCAACCCCTACCGAGGCTGCGAGCACGGCTGCATCTATTGCTACGCCCGCCCGTACCACGAAATGCTGGGCTTCTCCTGCGGGTTGGACTTCGAGACCAACATCATGGCCAAGCTCGACGCCCCCCAGATGCTGCGGCGCGAACTGGCCCACCCGTCCTGGCAGGCGGAGGTCATCGCGATGTCCGGCGTGACCGACTGCTACCAGCCCGTCGAGGCCAAGCTGCGGATCACCCGCGGCTGCCTGGAGGTTTTCGCCGACTGCCGCCAGCCTGTAGCAATCGTGACCAAGAACCGACTGATCTTGCGGGACCTGGACCTGCTTCAGGAGCTGGCGCGGTTCCGGGCCGTAAGTGTTGCGATCAGCCTAACCACCCTCCGCAGCGACCTGGCGCGGAAGATGGAGCCACGCGCCAGCAGCCCCAGCGATCGGCTGCACACGATGAGGCAGTTGGCCGCCGCCGGCGTGCCGGTGACCGCAATGGTCGCCCCGATCATCCCTGGCCTGAACGACGAGGAAATCCCCAGCCTGCTCCAGGCAGCCGCCCAGGCCGGGGCTCAATCGGCCGGGTACACGCTCCTGCGCCTGCCATACCAGATCAAGGCCCTGTTCCTGGATTGGCTCAGCCGGCATTTCCCCCAGCGCGCCCGGAGGGTCGAAGGGCTGCTCCGCGGCACCCGCGACGGCGCACTGTACAAAGCGGACTTCGGCACGCGGATGGTCGGCAGCGGCCCCATGGCCAGTCAGATTCACGACGTCTTCCACACGTTCGCCCATCGCCACGGGCTCAACCGCGGCCGCGGCGGCTTTTCGCGGCTGTCCAACGCGCATTTCCGCCGACCCCGCGTCGACGGTCAGGCCACACTTTTCGATGAACTGGTCGATTCCACTCATAGTCTGGACCCGCCGTGTCCATCTGCCGACGAAACACCGGGGCGGTGACGGGAGAAACCTTGGAGAAACTCGGATCAACCCCGGTTGAGACCGATAAGACCGCTGGCTACTGGCACCGGGCCATAATGTCGAAGAACCATAAGCCGCGGCTGAGGAGTCAGGGTTTGCCGCGACAAAATAGGCGGCCTAGAATCGCTCCAAAAGAGTTCAGCGGCCCGAAAACCGCGTGGAAGCGTGGGAACCGCAACCCCCAAGAGTGCGTAACGCCATAGGATTGATTATGTTCGAGAGATTCACCGATCGCGCTCGCAAAGTGATGGCCCTGGCCAACCAGGAAGCCCAGCGGTTCAACCACGAGTACATCGGGACCGAGCACATCCTCCTCGGCCTGGTCAAGGAAGGCTCGGGTGTCGGTGCCAACGTGCTCAAGAACCTCGACGTGGACCTGCGCAAGGTCCGCCTGGAGGTCGAAAAGCTGGTCAAGTCCGGGCCCGACATGGTCACGATGGGCAAGCTGCCCCAGACCCCGCGGGCCAAGAAGGTCATCGAGTACGCGATCGAGGAAGCGCGGAACCTCAACCACAACTACGTCGGCACCGAGCACCTGCTGCTGGGCCTGCTGCGCGAGCACGAGGGCGTCGCCGCCCAGGTGCTGATGAACCTGGGGCTGAAGCTCGAAGAGGTGCGCGAGGAGGTGCTGAACCTGCTGGGCGCCGGCGTCGACCCCGAGGAGGCCAGCGGGGGCAAGGCCGGCACCCCACCCGGCGAGGCCGCTGCCAAGTCCGGTAAGAGCAAGACCCCCGCCCTGGACAGCTTCGGCCGCGACCTGACCGAGCTGGCCGCCGACGGGCAGCTGGACCCGGTGATCGGCCGGACCAACGAGATCGAGCGGCTGATCCAGATCCTCTGCCGCCGCACCAAGAACAACCCCGTCCTGCTGGGCGAGGCCGGCGTCGGCAAGACCGCGATCGTCGAGGGCCTGGCCCAGAAGATCGTCAATAAAGACGTGCCCGACCTGCTGGCCGACCGCCGCATCGTCGTGCTCGACCTGGCGATGATGGTCGCCGGCACGAAGTACCGCGGGCAGTTCGAGGAGCGGATCAAGGCCGTCATGAACGAGGTCCGCCGGGCCAAGAACGTCGTGCTGTTCATCGACGAGTTGCATACGCTGGTCGGCGCCGGCGGGGCCGAAGGCGCGATCGACGCGTCCAACGTCCTGAAGCCCGCGCTGTCCCGCGGCGAGATCCAGTGCATCGGCGCCACCACCCTCGACGAGTACCGCAAGTACATCGAGAAGGACGGGGCCCTGGAGCGCCGGTTCCAGACCATCTTGGTCGAGCCGCCCAGCAAGGAGGAGACGATCCAGATCCTCCGCGGCCTGCGCGACCGCTACGAGGCCCACCACCGGGTGCAGATCACCGACGAGGCGATCCGCCAGGCGGTGGAGCTGAGCACGCGGTACATCACCGCGCGCGTCCAGCCAGACAAGTCCATCGACGTGATCGACGAGGCCGGCGCCCGCGTCCGCCTCAAGGGCATGAGCAAGCCGCCCGACCTGGCCGACAGCGAGGAGCAGATCGAGCGCCTGTCGATCGAGAAGGACGAGGCCGTCAAGGCCGGCGACTACGAGCGTGCCGCCGAGCTGCGCGACCAGGCCGAGAGCCTCCGCCGCAAGCGCGAGCAGATCCAGCAGGAGTGGCGGGCCAAGGCGCAGGAGATGGACGGCGTCGTCGACGAGGAGGTCGTCGCCGAGGTCGTCAGCAAGATGACCGGCATCCCGCTGACCCGCCTGGAAAAGGCCGAGTCCGAGCGGCTGCTGAAGCTCGAGGAAGAGCTGCACAAGACCGTGGTCAGCCAGGACGACGCAATCAAGACCGTCGCCAAGGCGATCCGCCGCGCCCGCTCCGGCCTGAAGGACCCCAAGCGGCCGATGGGCTCGTTCATCTTCATCGGCCCCTCCGGCGTCGGGAAGACCTTGCTGTCCAAGTCGCTGGCTGAGTTCATGTTCGGCGACGAAGAGGCCCTGGTCCGCATCGACATGTCCGAGTACATGGAGAAGCACAACGTCAGCCGGCTGATCGGCGCCCCGCCGGGCTACGTCGGTTACGAGGAGGGCGGCCAGCTCACCGAGCGCATCCGCCGCCGCCCCTACGCCGTCGTCTTGCTCGACGAGATCGAAAAGGCCCACCCCGACGTGTTCAACATGCTCTTGCAGATCATGGAGGAAGGGCAGCTGACCGACTCGTTCGGCCGGCACGTGGACTTCCGCAACGTCGTGCTGATCATGACCAGCAACATCGGCGCGGAGCTGATCAAGAACAAGGGCGGCTTCGGCTTCTCCAAGCCCTCCGAGGAAGCCAGCTACGAGAAGATGAAGCAGATGCTCACCGCCGAGATCGAGCGGTACTTCCGGCCCGAGTTCATTAACCGCCTCGACGACGTGATCGTCTTTAGGCCGCTGAACCGCAACGACCTGATCAACATCGTCGAGTACGAGCTGAAGAAGGTCCGCACCCGCCTGGCGGAGCGCAGCCTGACGCTCGAGCTGGACGAGAAGGCCAAGGACTTCCTGATCGAGAAGGGCTACAACCCCGACTTCGGCGCCCGCCCGTTGCGCCGCGCCATCGAGCAGCGACTCGAGGACCCGCTCAGCGAGGCGATCCTCCGCGGCGAGTTCAAGCCCGGCCAGATCGTCAAGATCACACGCCCCGAGGGCCAGGACGCCCTGGTCTTCTCCGCCACCGGCGGCGACGGGGCCCCCAAAGAGGGCGAGCTGCTCAAGGCCGGCACCGAAAGCACGTAAGCCGCACACCGGCCACCCCAACCCCACCAGTGCCGAAGCCCACGGTTCAACCCGTGGGCTTCTTTTTCTATCCCGAGCTTTTCGTTCGAGGATAGCGTTCCTCGCGGAGTGGGGTAGCTGCAGCGGAAAAGTAGGTCCGGGCCCGCCCGGACATACCCGGCTCTTCAACCGCCGGCATAGGCGCAAGCCGTATTTAGCCCCCCATGATTCATGGGGGGCTAAATGGGATCCGCGGTGCGACCGGCGGCCGGGGCCCAGCGAGCCCCGGGATGGGTTGCCGTAGAGCGGGTCGGATCTTCCATCACGATTTCATCTCGGCTCCGCGCGCCGATCGGCGACAATCTGCTACGATTCTTTGGAGCGAGTCGAGATCGGGTCGCACAAGAGAGCAGACCAGGAGCCACCCATGGCCATGAAAAAAGACGGGCGGGACCCCGCCAAGAGTGCCAAGATGAAGAAGAAGCAACAGGACCAGCAAAAAGGCCGCGACCACTACCACGCCCACGACCACGGCGCAGGCGACAAGACTATCGAAGCCCAGCTCAAGCAGCAGAAAGCCACGGGCAAGTACCACGCGGTCAAACGCCGCCCGTAAAACAGGCGTGCGCTTCACCCGCAGCTGGCATTGCGTCTTAGACTCCTCCCACTCGCGGGTGGCAACCCGCGGTTTGGACGCTCTATCACGTTGGATACCCCCCTGGAGCTGAGTTTTTTCACCGGACCCAGGCAAGCCCCCTCACGCCGCCTTGCGGAGCGGAATCAAAAGAGATGCCGCACGATCCCCGGCCTTACTGAACAGCACATCCTTGAGCCGCAGGAACCGCGCTTCGAACAGATGGTAGCTCGCCGATGCGACTCCCAGCGTCAGGGCGAAGGTCACCGCCGTGCAGGTGTACGCCGAAAGCGGTCTCTCGAACGCCCTCTGCAACAATTCGACCAGCTCGATCATCGGCAGGTGAAAGAGATACAGCCCGTACGACACCCTCCCGACGTAGGTGAGGCACCGGTTCTCGAGCACCCCTTGCAGCCAACTCCCGCCGCCCTGGACCACCGTGCAGATCAGTAGCGCAAAGAGCCAATTCAGCGCCGAGTATCCCCACACCTGCATCCCCGAATGTTCCAGCCGCAGGGGATACCCCATCGCGTCGATCGGGCCGATCGATCCCGTGGCCGCATAACCCCCCGCCATCCCCGCCAGCGGGACCAGCACCACCATCGCCCCCAGCCCCCACTCGGGCCGCCTGATCCGGATCCGTGACAGCAACGCCCCGGTGGCAAACGCATCGAAGTGCGACCACGGCAGGACGTACAGCGCCAGCGACGTGTCCCAATATATCCACGTCCCGATGCCCTCGACGCCGTGAATACGCAGGGTGGCAAACCTCAACGCGGGTCCAGCCGCCACCACCCCCCACAAAAAGCGATTCATGT
>JAJUHR010000011.1 GCA_029267795.1 Planctomycetota bacterium | reverse complement strand
TGCCGCTGTTCGCCGGGGTGTACTTGACGGCGTTTTCGAGCAGGTTGACCAGCACTTGCTCCATGAGCACGCCGTCAATCTCGACCATCGGGAGGTTCTCCTGAATGGATGTGCGCACTTCACGTCCGGACAGTTGTCGCTCCAGATGGTGGAGCGCTGATCCGATGACCTCCTCGATGGGCTGCCATTCCTTGTTGAGGGTTACCGCGCCCGCCTCGAGTCGTGTGATGTCCAGGAGATTGCCCACCAGCCGGGCGAGCCGCTCGGACTCATCGCGTATGGTTTGGACGAGTTCGCGCTGCGCCTGGTTATCGTGTTTCCCTTCGAGCAAGCTGCTGCTGGCGCCCGTGATCACCGCCAGGGGCGTGCGCAGGTCGTGCGACACCGAACTGAGCAGCGAACTGCGGAGGTTCTCGGTCTCGGCCTGCAGCTGGGCCTTGCGTGCCGCTTGGGCCAGCTGGTCGCGTTCGAAAGCCATCGACATTTGGTCGGCGACCGCATCCAAAAGAAGACGCTGATCGGGGGACAGCAGGTATGCAGGATCGGTGTGATGGGCGGCGAGCACCCCGACGGGGCCGCGCGATGCCATCAGGGGGACATACAGCGCCTCGGCCGCCGGAAGCGTGTCGGTCCCTCGACCGGCCGTTTGACGGTGATCGAACACCCATTGGGCGACGCCGCTATCATTGGTCGCCCGGCCGATGAGGTTGTCGCTCGCGGCTCGAACGCCTAACCGTCCCGACTCATCGGGCATCAGGATGGCCGTGCGGGCTTGAAAAATCTCATGCACATGGCGCATGGCTGTATCCGCCAGGTTCTGCATCCCGCTGGTCGCGGCCAGGGCTTCGGTCATGCGGTACAGCGCCTCGGTGCGGCGTTCGCGCAGCCTCGATGCCTCCGCCTGTTCGCGTATGCGCGCCGTCAGTGTTGAGATCAAGATCGCCACACCCAGCATCACAGCGAAGGTAATCAAATACTGGGTGTCATGAACGGCAAAGGTGAGCCTTGGTGGCACGAAAAAGAAGTCGAATACGGCGACACTGAGGATGGACGCAAACACCGCGGCGGCGTGACCGTACCGCGCTGCGACGAAGACGACGCCCACCAGGTAGACCATGACGAGGTTGGCCAGGTCAAAGCGTGGCCACGCCGCCAACATGCCGGCGGAGACCAGCGAGCAGATGGATACGGTGAGAGCAGCCCAACCGTACACCGGCCAGTCGATGGCGCGGGTCGGCGTTGGGGTGTGGGACGGTTCAGCCTCCTCGCGCCGCGGGAAATCCTCACCCCGCAGACCGCGCACCACATACACGTCGATCTCGCCGCTGCGGCGGAGTAGTTGATCCACCAACGGGCGTGACCACACGTCCTGCCACCAGGAGCGGTCGGGTTTGCCGGCGATGATTTTGGTGACGTTTCGCTGCCGGGCATAGCTGACCAGTTCTTCGGCCGCGGTGTGCCCACTGAGGGTGACGGTCTCAGCGCCAAGGCGTTCAGCCAGGCGGAAGTTGCGATGCACTTGAGCACGATCGAGCCTCGAAAGCCGCTGTAATCGCGGCGTTTCCACATAGGCGGCGATCCATTCCGCGTGCAGGCTTACGGCCAGTCGTTTGGCCGATCGAATGGCCTTTGCGGAACTCGGGCTCGGCCCGACGCAGACCAGAATCCGCTCGCGCGTAGGCCAAGTCTTTCGCGGGGACTGTTGTTCGCGAGCGCCGAGCACTTCGGTGCCGACACGATCGGCCACCTTCCGCAAGGCCAGCTCACGCAAGGCGGTCAGGTTGGGCTTGCGGAAGAAACTGCGAATTGCCTGTTCGGCCTGTTGGGGGATGTAGACCTTTCCCTCCCTCAGACGTTCCAGTAGTTCGTCGGGCGGAAGGTCCACCAGTTCCACTTCGTCGGCGTTGTCGAAGACGGTATCGGGGAGCGTTTCACGAACGACAACACCCGTGATCTGAGCCACCACGTCGTTGAGGCTCTCTAGGTGTTGCACGTTTAAAGTGGTGTAGACGTTGATCCCCGCCTGCAGCAGTTCCTCCACGTCCTGCCAACGCTTCGCATGACGCAACCCCGGCGCATTGGTGTGGGCGAGCTCATCGATCAATAGCAATTCCGGCCGGCGCTTCAGCGCCGCTTCCAAATCCAGTTCCTTGAGCTTCGCCCCGCGATATTCAACGACCTGAGGCGGCAAAAGGTCTAGGCCCAGCAGGAGTTCCTCGGTCTCGGGCCTGGCGTGCGGCTCGACATAGCCCGCCACCACGTCGAGTCCTTCCATCGCTCGCCGCCGCGCATCGGAAACCATGGCGTAAGTCTTTCCGACACCGGCGGCAGCGCCGAAAAATACCTTGAGCCGCCCGCGCTTTTGACGGGCTTCTTCTTCTAGAACCTCCGCCAGCAAGGCATCGGGGTCTGGACGAGGGTGTTCGGCTGCTTCGACCATACAGACCAACCCCCAGATTATGGCTTTCTCATATCCAATGCGAGGTTCAGTTGCAGGACGTTGACGCACGGCTCGCCCAGAAATCCGAACTGGCGGCCTCGCGTATGAGCGGCTACGAAAGCGCGAACCTGATCTTCCGTCATGCTCCGCATGCGTGCGACGCGGCGCACCTGATATTCCGCCGCCGCTGGGCTAATGTGTGGATCAAGCCCACTGCCCGAGGCGGTCACCAAGTCCACGGGGATCGACGCGGGGTTATCAGGGTCGGTCCGTTTTAATGCCTCGACGTGTGCCTTCACCGCATCCAGCAGGGCTGGATTCAACGGGCCGAGGTTCGATCCGCTCGATGCTGCCGCGTTGTAAGGCATGGGGGTTGTGGCCGACGGCCGGCCCCAGAAGTACTTCGGATCGTCGAAGGGCTGGCCGATGAGTGAAGACCCAATGGGTGTGCCGTTACGATAGAGAAGGCTCCCGGTCGCTTTCGTCGGAAACACGGCGGCGGCAACGCACGTTACGACCAGCGGGTAAAGCACGCCGGTCACGACGGTGAACAACAACAAGGCCATCAAACTCGCACGGATGTGTTGCAGCATGGTTCTGCTCCTTCAGGCCAATCCCAGGCCGACCAACACCAGGTCCACCACTTTGATGCCGATGAACGGCACAATCAGCCCGCCCACACCGTAGATCAGGAGGTTGTTCCGTAGCAGTTGGGCCGCGCCGACGGGGCGGTACTTAACCCCGCGCAGCGCCAAGGGGATCAGCACGATGATGATCAGGGCGTTGAAAATCACGGATGACAGGATTGCGCTGGCGGGCGAATGCAATCCCATGATGTTCAGAGCGCCAAGTGCCGGGTAGGTTGTCGCAAAGGCGGCGGGGATGATGGCAAAGTACTTGGCCACGTCGTTGCTGATGCTGAAGGTTGTCAGCGCCCCGCGAGTCATCAGAAGTTGTTTGCCGGTTTCAACGATCTCGATGAGCTTGGTAGGGTTGGAATCGAGGTCCACCATGTTCCCGGCCTCTTTGGCCGCCTGTGTGCCCGTGTTCATCGCCACGGCCACATCGGCCTGGGCCAGCGCCGGCGCATCGTTGGTGCCGTCGCCGGTCATGGCGACCAAGCGTCCGCCGGCTTGGTACTCGCGGATCAGCTTGAGTTTGGCCTCGGGCGTCGCTTGGGCCAGGAAATCGTCGACGCCCGCCTCGGCGGCAATAGCCGCGGCGGTGAACGGGTTGTCGCCGGTAATCATCACCGTCTTGATGCCCATGCGCCGCAACTCGCCGAAGCGCTCCTTAATGCCGCCCTTCATGATGTCCTTGAGCTGAATGACTCCAAGCACACGCGGTCCGTCGGCCACGACCAACGGCGTGCCGCCTTGCTTGGCGATGGACTCGACCGTGGATCGGACCGACGACGGCAAGCGCCCGCCTTTGCCGGTGACAAACGCCTCGACCGCATCAGCCGCGCCCTTGCGCACCTGACGGTGATTCAGGTCCACACCGCTCATGCGAGTCTGCGCCGTGAATGGGACAAACGTAGCTCCCAACGCGTGGATATCACGTCCACGCAAGCCGTACTTCTCTTTGGCCAGCACGACCACGCTGCGTCCCTCAGGCGTCTCGTCGGCCAGCGATGAGAGCTGCGCGGCGTCGGCCAGTTCCTCCACGCTCACGCCTTCGGCAGGGACGAACGCCGTAGCCTGCCGGTTGCCCAGGGTGATCGTGCCGGTCTTGTCCAGGAGCAGCACGTCGACATCGCCTGCCGCTTCGACCGCGCGTCCGCTCATGGTGATCACGTTGGTCCGGATCATGCGGTCCATCCCCGCGATACCGATGGCCGAGAGCAACCCACCGATGGTTGTCGGGATCAGGCAGACGAGCAACGCCACCAGCGCCGTGACCGTGATGGGCACGCCCGCGCCCGCTGATTTCACGCTGAACAGTGAGAACGGCAGGAGTGTCGTGCAGGCCAGCAGAAACACGATGGTCAACGCGGCTAAGAGAATGGTCAGCGCGATCTCATTGGGCGTCTTTCGCCGTTTTGCCCCTTCGACCATGGCGATCATCCGGTCCAGGAAGCTATGACCGGGGTCGGCGGTGATGCGGACGATCAGCCAGTCCGACAACACGCGAGTGCCGCCGGTTACGGCCGAGCGGTCGCTGCCGGACTCACGCACGACCGGCGCGCTCTCGCCGGTTACGGCACTCTCGTCCACCGAGGCAACGCCCTCGATCACCTCGCCGTCACCCGGAATGACATCGCCCGCATCCACGAGAACCACATCGCCTCGGCGCAGCTTAGAGGCAAACTCGGGCTCGAAATCCCACATCGTGGGCTTGTCGGTGATCTTCTCGTCGGCCCGTTTTCTGAGGTACCGAGCGGGCAGCATCTTGGCCTGCACATCCCGACGTGCCTTGCGGAGGCTCTCGGCCTGGGCCTTGCCCCGTCCCTCCGCCATCGCTTCGGCGAAGTTGGCGAACACCACGGTGAACCACAGCCATAGCGACGCCGTCAGCACGAACCATGGCGGACCGACCGTCGTGCCGACTGCCTCACCCCTGCCCGCCAAAGTGGCAACGAACAAGACCGTTGTCAGGACGCTGCCCACAAAGACCACAAACATCACGGGGTTGCGGACCTGCACGCGTGGATCGAGCTTTCGGAATGATGCGACAACCGCCTGCCCGAGGACGGCACGGTCGAGTAATGGCCGTTTGTGGGGCTTGCTCACGAGAGTTTCTCCTTCGGATCAAGAGGATCGAAACTGGCAGTGTCACCGTGGAAGCATCAGGTGCTCCACGATCGGCCCCAGCGCCAGCGCGGGGATGAAAGTGAGCGCCCCGACCACGACGACGACCGCGATCAGAAGCACGACGAACAGAGGCGTGTGGGTGGGCAACGTGCCGGCCCCGATCGGGACGGTCCTTTTGGCCGCAAGCGATCCCGCGATCGCCAAGACCGGGATGATCGTCCAGTACCGGGCAACCAGCATCGCCAGCCCGAGTGCGAGGTTGTAGAACGGCGTGTTGGCGCTCAGGCCGGCGAAGGCGCTGCCGTTGTTGTTGCCCGCTGACGAGAACGCATACAGCACTTCCGAGAACCCGTGCGGCCCGGGATCCCGGATTGACGAGGCGCCCTGCGGCAAGGACACGGCCACCGCTGTCCCTACCAGCACCGCTGTACAGGGGACGAGCACCGCCAGCGACGCCATCTTCATCTCGAAAGCCTCGATCTTCTTGCCCAGGTACTCCGGCGTCCGGCCCACCATCAGCCCGGCGATGAACACGGCGATGATGACAAAGGCGAGCATCCCATACAGGCCCGAACCGACACCACCGAGGATCACTTCGCCCAGTTGGATCAGCCACATCGGAACCAAGCCCCCGATCGGGGTGTACGAATCGTGCATGGAGTTGACCGATCCGTTTGATGCGGCCGTGGTCGCTGTCGCCCATATCGCCGAGTTGACGATGCCGAATCGAACCTCCTTGCCCTGCATGTTCCCGCCAGACTGCGTCAGTTGAGGCGGTGTGTCTAGCGCGGTCTGGTTCACGCCCAGCGGCTTGAGCGCGGGGTTTCCCGCCTGCTCTAACACCACACACGGCACCAGCAGACCCACCAGCACGATCGTCATCGCCGCCAGCACCACCCACCCCTGGCGTGTATCGCCCACCATCCTGCCGAACGTGTAGCACAACGCCGCCGGGATCAGCAGGATCGACAGCATCTCTAGGAAGTTCGACAGTGGGGTGGGGTTCTCCAGGGGGTGCGCGGAATTGACGTTGAAGAAGCCGCCGCCGTTCGTGCCGAGTTGCTTGATCGCCACCTGCGACGCCGCGGGACCGACCGCAAGGGTCTGCTCAGTCACCAAAGCGCCGTTCGCATCCTTGGCCGGCTGCAGCAGACTCACGGTGTGGTACGGCTCAAAGGTCTGCACGACGCCCTGGCTTACCAGCACAACCGCAAGCACTAGTGACAGCGGCAGCAGGATGTAGAGCGTGGAACGCGTCAGGTCCACCCAGCAGTTGCCGATCGTCTGTGCGGATCGCCGTGCCAGCCCCCGAATGAGTGCGACCAGAACCGCCATGCCCGTGGCCGCAGAGAGAAAGTTTTGTACCGTCAGTCCAAGCATCTGCGTGAGGTAACTCATCGTGCTCTCTCCGCCGTAGCCCTGCCAATTCGTGTTTGTGGCGAAGCTGACGGCGGTGTTGAACGATGAGTCGGGCGAAACGGCTGGCATCTGCGCCGGGTTTAGCGGCAGCATCGCCTGCGTTCGTTGCAGCAGATACACCGCCAGCAGGCCGGCGAAGTTGAAGATCAATAGTGCGACAGCGTAACTCTTCCAGGTCATCTCCTGGTCGGCGCGGACGCCGCAGAGTCGATACATCAGCCGCTCCAACGGCCCCAACACGCGATCCAGGCCAATGCTCTTGCCCTCGTACACACGGGCCATATACGTCCCCAGCGGCTTAACCAAGAGCAACAGCACGCCGAGGTAAATCGCTATTTGGATGAATCCGTTGTTGGTCATAAGAACATCTCCGGCTTAAGCAAGGCCACCAGCAGGTAGCCCAACAGCACCACCGCCACGACCAATCCAACCAGGTAAATCCAGCTCATCGGTAATTCCTCACAGCTTGCCGCACAGCCACACCGCAGCACACGACGCAGCGAAGAAGCCCAGCGCGATCAGCAGGTACACGAAGTCCATGACAGCCTCCCGTGCTTGGTTGAATATGGAAGCATTATTTAAAGAGGAAGGAGGTGGAGTCGATCTAGAACCCGTCAAAACCACGCCGCTCTGCATCAAGAAGTCATTAAGATCGTGGGTTTTCGACCCCGGCATGCGTTGCAAGAGACCATGCGGTGGCGGGCGACGAGCGCGTCATATCACGCCAGCGCGTCTATCGGATTGGCATCAGCGGCGGACAACCGTGAAAGATGCGGATTGTGGCGAGGCTGAAGGAGAGGCTGCGTCCCCGTTCCACCGTATATGGGTTGCGGCAAGGTGGGCCACAGGCCGATCGATCGTTGCCGGCCGGGTCGCCGGAGCTGGAGCGGGTCGTGTGTTGCTCGCGCTTTAATCCGACAGGGGCGGATTTTTTAATCGCAACTCCCGAAAGGTCGTGACCCCTAGGGTTAGCAGGGTTAGCGGGATCACGTACCAGAGCATGGCGGTACGGAATGTGGGCAGTATGCCCCGTTCGTCGCCGGTGGTTTTCAGGATCAGGTACACCGTGTATGCCACGTAGTAGCCGAGGAAGATCGCGCCCTCCCAGCGGGCGATCCTAAAACCGGTGAAGAAGACGGGGAGGCATGCGAAGGCTACGCCGATCATGATCGGAGCATCGACCCATAGCAGATGCTCGGATACTCTCAGGCCGCTGGGTGTGACGAGGGAAGATATCCCCAAGATGCCCAGGATGTTGAAGATGTTGCTGCCGACGACGTTGCCCACGGCGATGTCGCGTTCGCCGCGTATCGTGGCGATGACCGAGGTAAACACTTCGGGCAGGGACGTGCCTGCTGCCACGAGGGTCAGCCCGATCACGAGCTCACTTACCCCCAAGGCGACCGCTAACGCTACCGCCCCGTCGACGAACCACCGCGTTCCCAAGACGAGGGCGAGCAAGCCGACGAGGCAGAAGCCGACGTACCGGGTTTTGCGTTCGGGCGAGCCGTTCTCTTTCACGGCGTATTCCCGCGCGTACTCGTCCTTGACGAGCTGGCTTTTTTCGCGTTTCGCCAGCCGGATGAGCAGGGCCGTGTAAACCACGATGCCCGCGGTCAGGATCAGCCCGTCGGTGAAGCCAATGCGACCATCGCTGCTTAGAGGCAGGGTCAGCACGGACGTTCCGATCATGATCGGGACGTCCCAACGGACCAGTTGTTGGGAGACCACAAGGGGCGCGATCAACGCTGAGACGCCGAGGATAAACAGAACGTTGAAGATGTTGCTGCCGACCACATTGCCCACGGCGATGTCCGCTTGGCCCGAAAGCCCAGCCTTGACGCTGACGGCTAATTCGGGCGCGCTGGTCCCGTAGGCGACGATGGTCAAACCGATCACCAGCGGCGAAACACCGACCGCGGCTGCGAGCTGGGACGCCCCGCGGACGAGCAGTTCTGCTCCCAAGATCAGGGAGCCAAGGCCTATGACAAACAGGATAAGTACGGTCGGAGTCATCGGCGCTCCATTCTCGAGTCCGACTATCGTAACAACGCTCGACGGACACACCGATAGAAGGGCAGCCCGAGGCCATCCAGGGCCGGGTGGATGCACCGGTCAGCCCCGTCTTCCGTGCAGTTTTGCGGGCAGGTCGCGCGTTAGTCGCGTCCGATCCGAAAGCCGTGCCTTGGCTCGGCCCCGCGGCGTGGTACCATCACCGCATACCGATGACGCCTAACCGTCACAAAACGGCGGTGGTGACCGGCGCCAACCGTGGGATCGGCTTCGAAGTCGTCCGGCAGTTGAGCCAAAGGGCGTTCTTGGTTTTCCTTACAGGGCGCGACCGCGCTTCAGGGATGCTGGCGGCGTCGGACCTGCAGAAAACGGGCGCGGCGGTCCGGTTCCTGCACCTCGACATCAATGAACCAGCCACGATCGAGCGGGCTGCCGGAGACTTCGCGGGCGAGGCGGATCATCTAGACGTTCTGGTCAACAACGCGGCGACTCTGCGGGACGCAAGAGCCGACGTGTTCACCGTCCCGCCAGAGGTCTTTGTGGAGACGTTTGTCACGAACACGCTCGGGCCGTTGCGTGTGACGCGGGCGTTCCTCCCGTGGCTGATCAGGAGCGGTGCCGGACGGGTCATCAATGTCTCGAGCGGAGCCGGGGCGCTGGGTGAGATGCAAACCTGGGCTCCGGCTTACAGCGTCTCCAAAGCGGCGTTGAATGCGGTAACGTGCCAACTGGCGGCGTCCCTGAAAAGTCGCGGTGTGGCGGTGAATTCGGTTTGTCCGGGCTGGGTTCGGACAGATATGGGCGGCCCGAAGGCGCCACGCTCCGTGGAAGAGGGGGCGGACGGCATCGTCTGGCTGGCGACCGAAGCGCCTCAAGACTTGACCGGCAAGTTCCTCCGCGACCGGGAAATCATCCCGTGGTGAATGCCGGCGTACGATCTATGTCCGAAGGCGATATCCCTTGGTTGCTAGGCGCAATCAGGGCTTTTCGGGCAGTTTCAGCTCGTAGCTCCGCGGATCTTCGACCGTCTTCTTCACAACGACGGTCGGGTGGATGTGGTGCAGGTGAGGCGTGGTTGTAGTCGCTGAGCGGGCAAACCGCAGTGTGTAAGGGCCGATGCGGATCGCATCCTGGTCGTGCAGGTCTGCTGCCTGGACGCGTGTGCCGTTGACTTGGACGCCATACGCACACTCGTGGGCTTCAAGCCGCCAACCTTGCTCGCACTTGACCAAGCGGGCATGGTGGGGCGCTACCTCGTGGCCGGTGAGGAAGATGGGGCGGGTGGGCACGCTGCCGATCTCGATCGCACGTGAACCTCCCAGCAGCATCTGCTCGCCGATGCGGCAGGGGCCAGACTCGATCACCAGCCGGGCGGTGAAATCGTCTGCACGAAAGAGCGGCTCGACCGCAGCAGCAACTGTGCGAAGAGTCTTCCCGCAAGCGTGGCACGTCACCGGCCGGTTCAGGACCGCCTCGGGAAAGGAGAGGCTATGTCCGCAGGTACAGTGAGTGTGGATCATGGCGTGCCGGCTCCGATAGAAACGTCGCGTCGATAGAGCCCGCGCTTCCGGTTAAAGCATAGCGCACCTGAGGCGTTTTTTCGGCTGTGAGGTGTTGTGTTTCTCGGATTGGGGCGGCAGGGGCAGGACGTGACGATGGTAACGATGCCCCGGGATTTGCGGAGAGGCGAGACGGTCAAGGGCCCAGGTCCAGCATCTGCCGGTATTCGTCCAGGCGCTGTTCGAGGTGGTGCCTGCGGATTTGTTTGAGTCGGTCCAGGCCGAACGCTTCGATGTTGAAGCTGGCGACCATCGTGCCGTAGGCCAGCGCCCTGCGGAGGTTGTTGAACGAGACGTCCTGCGTGGCCGCGAGGTACCCCATCATGCCGCCGGCGAAGCTGTCGCCCGCTCCCGTCGGGTCCACGACGTTGGGGTTGGGATACCCCGGCAGCACGATCTGACCCGCTCCGTGACGCAGCAGGGCCCCGTGCTCGCCCTTCTTGATCACCACGAAACTCGGGCCCAGGTTCAGGACCTCTGCCGCGGCCCGGACGAGGTTCGGTTCTTCCGTCAGCAGCATCGCCTCGGCGTCGTTGAGCACCAGCCCGTCCACCCGTTCCAGCAGTTTCAGCAGCGCCGGCCGCTCCGTCTCGATCCAAAGGTCCATCGTGTCCGCTACGGCCAGCGATCGGTCCGGGAAGTGCTCCAGCAGTTCCATCTGGGCGTTCGGGTGGGTGTTGGCCAGGAACACGTACTGGCTGTCGCGGTAGTGATGAGGGACCAGCGGCGGGGCTTCACCCAGAACGTTCAGCTCCACCGCCAGGGTCTCGCGGACGTTCATGTCCTCGTGGTACTTGCCGCGCCAGCGGAAAGTCCTGCTCCCGGAGCGTCGCTCTAACCCGGACAGGTCGATCCCGAAGTGGTGCAGCACCTCCAGGTACTGCTCGGGGAAGTCCTCTCCCACCGCCGCGACCAGTCGCACCGGCCCGAAGAAACTGGCGGCCGCCGCGAAGTACACCCCCGAACCCCCCAGCACCTCGTTCGCCTGGGCAGTGGGGGTGTGGATGCTGTCGATGCCGATGCTGCCGGTAACGATCAGGGACATGTCGGGGAGTGCTCCGCAACGGGGTGCGAGGAAGGATCGGGCTCGCTGCAGCGGCTAGGGGTTCACGCCCCCCAGCTCGCAAAGGGTCTTCCAGGCGTTGGCATCGATCGGCGTGACCGATAGCCGCGCCTGTCTGACCAAGGCCAAGCCGCTCAATCGCCGGTGGGCCTTGATTTGCTGCAGCGTCACGGGGGTCTTCAGGGCCCGGACGGTCTGCAGGTCCACCACGACGAACTGACCGGTTTCGTCGCTGGGATCGGGGTAGTGCTCTTTCACAACGCGCACCGTGCCGACGATCTGTTTTTCCCTGCCGGAGTGGTAGAAGAACACGAGGTCGCCCTCCTTCATGGCCCGCAGATGATTAGTGGCCTGACGGTTGCGAACCCCGTCCCAGGGGGTGACGGCGGCCTTGATTTGGTCGGCCCAGGACCACTCCTCGGGGTCGGATTTGACTAGCCAGTAAGTCACAGCAGAGCGGCACCTCGTCGACTGCAGCTGGAGCATGCGCAACTCTAGTTTAGCAGAGGGAAAGATCGGAGTCGGTGCCGGGTGTGTTTCCCCTTTCGACCGGCCGCCATGCGCACTAGCCCCCTGTGCTGTGGGGTGGACCAGCCCGCCAAGGACGGCGCCCCTCCATCGCCAAGCGGCTGGTCAAACGGCCGCCGTGTCGCCGCTCTCGTCCTCGTCCTCGCTAAAGATGTTGGCCAAATGGTCTGCCAGCCCCGAGTCGGACGGCCCGCTGAACCCGAACGGGTCTCGCAGCGCCAGGCGGATCCGGTCGCGTGCCGAGGAAAACAGTGCCAATTCATCCAACCCAGGCATGTCCGCCGACGGGCTTCTAAGTCGACCGCTGAGCGCCGCGAAACGCGACAGGGCCAGCGACTCACCGGCGGCCGGGTTCTCCGTGATCACGATATTGGCAAACACGCTTTGGGCGTTCGGGCTGGCCACATCGTGGTCGTTGACAAAGGTCAGGTATCGCAGTTGGCCGGTGAAGAACGTGCCGAGCGGGATTTGATAGTGCTTCACCCCCGGGGCTGAGCTCGAGTAGTTCTCGAAACCGGTGTAGGTGTTTAGGGTCTCGAACGAGGACGACTGGGAGCCGTAGAGCTTGAACAGCTGGGTGTTGCCGTTAGTCAGGTCGTCGTCGTTGTCGAACCCGATCCCGTGGATGTGCCCCTGCGTGCCGCTGCTGAAGTCGAACTCCAGCACGGTGTCCGCGGTGGCGTTGTACGGGCCGAGGGTGATGCGTTTCCAAGCGTTGCCGGTCAGGCGCAGCTGCAGGCCGTCGTTCTCGATCGCCGAGGTGGGGTCCGCGTCCTCACCGCCGTAGGACTTCAGGTCCACCTCGTTGAAGTTGACCCACGGCGTACCCTCGACGAGCGTGTAGCCCTCACCCATCAACAGCGTGTTCAGGTCGTTGAGGTCCTGGAACGTCAGGTTCAGCGTGCGAGAAGCGTCGTCGATGTCGTTGGTGATCAGCACCTGGAAGCGGTCGCCGCCCACCTCGGTGAAGCCGTCGATCCGGTCGATGTCGAGTGTGCCGTTGAGGGTCAGGCTGTCGAACAGCAGGCTCAACTGGTCGTAGCCGGTGCCCGCGGCGGTGCCGCCCAGCTCGATCTTGATCACGCCGTCGGCGGTCTGGGTCATCGTGCCGCCCGCAAGCGCGAGCGTCCCGGCCGAGGCGCCGGGCGAAAGGGTTCCCTGATTGGTGAAACTGGGGCCGGAGAACGTAACCCGGCCCGAGCCGCCGATCAGCCCTGTTGCTTCGTTGGTGAAGCTGTTGCCGCGGACGGTCACCACGGCGTTGTTGGCCAGCTGCAGCGTGCCGGCGTTGGTATGGTTGGCGGCGGCCGCACTGAACCCGCCCTCGAAAAGAAAGTCCAGGTCGACCCCAACCTGCAAAGCCCCCTCGTTGTCCAGCGTGCCGTTCTTGATGAATCGGTTGGGTGCGAAACTGCTGACCCCGGTGCCCGCGTCGACCTGGATCGTGCCCGTGGAGACGTTGATCAGCGTGCCGCCCTGCAGGTCCAGGTTGGCGGTGGCGATGTCCGGGGCGGCCGTGGAATCGTCGATGTCCCCGGAGGTCAGCACGATCGTGCCAGAGTTGCTCGTCGTGGCCTGCGTCAGCGACAGCACGGCGTGTGCAAAGCCATCCGCTACGTCGCCGGTGTCGCTGCCCTGGATGATGAGCGTCGTGTTCGCGAGGTTGTCGCTGACTAGGCGGTTGTTGAACCCGATCAGGCGCAGCGTCTGATCGCTTAAGGGCGTCACCGTTTCGTTCACATCCGAATGGGCCAGGTAGCCCGGGCCGGTGATCGACCCGCCCGCAGCTTGATACTCCAGCCGGTCGGCGATCTCGCCGGTAACGATCAGATAGGTGTCCGCCTCGACTTCGATCGTGCCCTGGTTGGTGAGCGTCCCCGTGCCGCTGACCTGGCGGAAGCCGCCCTGACCGGATTTGACCTCGATCGTGCCGCCGCCGTCGTTAACCAGCGTGTTGGAGCCGATCGCGAGGTTGGAGCTGCCGATGCCCGTCGTGGAGGACGGGTCCAGGTCGGTCGAATCCAGCACGATCGTGCCGAAGTTGGTCGTCGTGAGCTTGGTGAGCGTGAGCACGCCGTGGGAGAACGAATCGTCGGTGCCGCCGGTATCCGTGCCCAGGATGTTGAGCGTGACGTTGGCCTCGTTGTCGCTGAGCAGCCGGGTGTTGAAGCCGACGAGGTTCAACGTAGTGGCAGAGGATGGCGCCACGGTTTCGTCGACGTCCACGTGGGCGAGGACCCCGGGGTCCGTGATCGTGCCGCCCGCCAGCTCGTAGGTCAGTCGGTCGCCGCTGGTGCCGGTGATCGTCAGCTCGGTGTCGCTGTTGACGATGACCTGGCCTTGATTCGTGAAGGTTCCCGTGCCGGTGATCTCGCGCGGGCCGGCGCAGATGCGCTCGATATGGATCACGCCGTCCGGCCCGTTGATGAGGGTTCCGTCACCGATGTCCAAGGACGCG
>JAJUHR010000163.1 GCA_029267795.1 Planctomycetota bacterium | reverse complement strand
GGGTCGTGGGCATCATCGGGCCACGGCGGGTCACGGCCTACCTGCAAAACCTGCTGACCGAGACCGCGGGGTAAGGGGTGGGGGGTGTTCGAGCCTTGCCTGGGTCGAGGCACGCCGTTCGGCGGGGGGTTAAGGCCGCGATCGACACGTGGCGCCGGTCAGCCCGCCTTGGGCCTCGCAGCCCAGTGGAGTTTCTTGGCGAGCATGTCCCAGTAGCTCAACCGCGGGTTATGCACTAAGAGCAACGGGCGGGGGTAGCGTCGGATCAGGATGCGCCACTGCGCTTCGATCTTGACCAGCACTTGGCCATCGACCACCAGATGGGTGCCGGGATTGGCCCGGAGCGTGCGCAGACACACGGCGTCGTCGGCGTTGATGACGATCGGGCGGAAGGCCAGGCTGTGCGGGCACAGGGGGGTGATGCACAGGGCGTCGATCGTGGGGCTGACGATGGGGCCGCCGGCGCTGAGGTTGTAGGCGGTGGACCCGCTGGGGGTGGCGACGATGACGCCATCGCCGGTGAAGGTGGTCGATGCCGAGCCGGGGACGTGGGGGTTGATCGTCAGTTCCAGCTCGATGGTGCGGAAGGGTTCGCCGGCGGTGATGACCGCGTCGTTCAGGGCCAGGGATTCGAAGCGGCGCGGGGCCTGTTCGAACCAACCCGTCTGGCCGTCGGGGACGGACTGGTCAAACACCATCACCTCGACCATGATCCGCCGGGTCATGCGGACGCGGCCGGTGACGATTTCGTCCCAATGGGCTCGCAGGGCCTGAACGCTGAACTCGGCGAGGAAACCGAGCTTGCCGAAGTTGACCCCCACGATGGGGATGCTGCGGCCGCAGATGTACCGGCCCAGGGCCAGAATCGTGCCGTCGCCCCCGAGGACGATGATCAGGTCAGCTTCGGGCAGGTCGCACCCCTTTTTTTCGATCAGGTCGCTGACGTCCGGTTCGGCCACGATTTGAGCCCGCTGCTGTAGCCAAGGCTTCAACTCGCCGAGGGCTTCGGTGACGGAGAGCTTCAGGCGGTTGGTGACGAGGACGAGGCGCGTCGGTTGGGTCTTCATCGGCTCCAGTGTACGCACCCGGTGGGGTCCGAGAAACCGCCCCGGGAGGGAATCGGAGCCAGCGGGTCAGGCCGATGATCCCTCGGCGTGGTCCTGACCGATAAATCTTGAACCGCCGCGTGGAACGGCGGGTGCGAGTTGCTTACCGACACGGGACCGGGCCCCCCGATCCGGAAGGGAGTTTTGTTCGTTGCAAGCACTGGTTTTTGATGGCCGCAAGCTGCAATACACGACCAGCCGCGGGGCCCCCCAGCCGGCCGCGGACGAGGCGGTGATCCGCCCGCTGCGGATGGGGGTGTGCGCGACGGACCTGGAGATTTGCCGCGGGTACATGGGGTTCAGCGGTATTCTCGGTCACGAGTTTGTCGGCGTGGTGGAGAAGGTCAGCGGCGCCGCCCACAAGCGGTGGGTGGGCAAGCGTGTGGTCGGGACGATCAATTGTGCGTGCGGGAAGTGCGATATGTGCCGGGGCGGGTTGCGGGAGCACTGCCGCAACCGCACGGTGCTGGGGATCCATGGGCGGGACGGGTGCTTCGCCGACCTGTTTGCGCTGCCGGTGAAGAACCTGCTGGAAGTGCCGGCGGGCCTGGACGACGATCGCGCGGTG
Organism: Planctomycetota bacterium; assembly: GCA_029267795.1. Lineage (GTDB taxonomy): Bacteria > Planctomycetota > Phycisphaerae > Phycisphaerales > Phycisphaeraceae > JAJUHR01. The sequence goes on along the minus strand of JAJUHR010000163.1, from coordinate 3,300 downwards.
TTCACCGAGCCGCTGGCCGCGGCGTACCAGGTTCTGCAGCAGCTGACGATCGAGGGGCGGCCATACATCACCGTCCTTGGAGACGGGCGGCTGGGGTTGCTCTGTGCGCAGGTCATGAGCCAGTTGAACGCCACGGTGCGTTGTGTGGGCAAACACCCGGAGAAGCTGGCGCTGTGTGAGAAGTGGGGCGTCAAGCACCGGCTGCTGGAGGAGGTGGGCCTGCGGGCCGACCAGGACATTGTAGTGGACTGCACCGGTTCGGCCCAGGGGCTGCCGATCGCGATGCAGATGGTCCGGCCGCGGGGGAAAATTGTCCTGAAGACGACGGTGGCCCCCACGCACGCCGGCGACGCCATCGACCTATCACCCCTGGTGGTCCACGAGATTCAACTCATCGGGAGCCGATGCGGGCCGTTCCCCGAAGCGCTGTCGGCCCTGGCCGCGGACAAGGTGGACGTGGTGAGCCTGATCAGCCGGCGGATGAAGCTGGCCGACGGCATGGAGGCGATGCGGGTCGCCAGCCAGCCGGGCGTGATCAAGGTGTTGCTGGAGCCGTGAGGCTCTGAGATAGTCGGCTACCATAAACCGCGGGTTGCCGCGCGGGGTGCCTGTGGTGGAGCGAAGCGACACCACAACAAACCCGGGGCATCGCTATGCTCTGCCCCAGCCATCCCCGCGGGTTTCCACTTTCCACCCGCGGCTACGCCGCTTTCAAAAAAAGCCCGTGGCTTCACGCGGCGGGCACGACGAGCACGCCAGCGGCCAGGAGCGCAGCGAGAACCATCGCGATCGCCAGGCGGTACCAGCCGAACGGCCCCAGGCCATGCTTGGTGAGGAACCCGACGAACCACTTGACGGCGATCGCCGCGGAGACGCCCGCGGTGAGCACCCCGAGGATCACTGGCCAAGCACCGAACTGAGCCAGCATGTCACCCCCGCTTTGCAGCCCTTTAAGCCCGGTGGCGGCGGAGAGCGTGATCAGCCCGAGCAGAAAGCTGAATTCCGCCGCGGCCCGGGGGTGCAGGCCCAGCAGCAAGGCGGTGACGATGGTCATCATGGAGCGGCTGGTGCCGGGCCACATTGCGACGCACTGGCCAAAACCGATCAATAGGGCGATCCGCCAGTCCAGGTGCTCCAGGTCGCGGCCGCGGTGCTCGGTGTGCGCCAGCCGGCGGCTGTACGCCACCGCCAGCATCAACCACGCGCCGACGAACAAGGCCCCGACGACCGGCCAGGGGCCGTTGAGGTAGGACTCGATTAAATCGTCAAGTGGGGGGCCCAGAACAGCCGCGGGGGCGAACGCGATGAGCAGATGCCCCGCCAGGCGCAGCCCCACCCGATCGCGGCCGAGCACACCCATCGCCATCTGCTGAACGCGGGACCAGTACAAGCCGAGCACCGCCAGGATTGCCCCCGCCTGGATCACGATGTTGAAGGTGAACGCCGCGTGCCAGCGGTCGGGGTTGGCGCCCAGGCCCAGCAACCAAGCCGTCAGGATCAGGTGGCCGGTGGAGCTGACCGGCAGGTACTCGGTCACGCCCTCGACCAGACCCAGGATCAACGCCTGCCACCACGTCATGCTGAGGTCCTGTTTCTTGGGCCGCGGGCGTTCATCCGTGGCCGCCGCCGTCGATCTGGTGCACGGCCCGATCGAGGGATGTTAACGTGCGGCTTGGCCGATTGGTATTTCCCAAACGAGTCAAACTGGCATATCCTCTTATAAATCGTGGGCTTTGTGGCGTAGCATCCATCTTTCGCAGGGACGGACCCAATCCCGTTTTGTCGGGGCGAATCGGCTGGATGAGTCATTTCGCAAGACAACTGAATCGTCGCGTCCTGGTGTTCGACGGCGCGATGGGTACGTCGATCCATAAGCGGACCGATCTGACTGTCGAAAAGGATTATTGGGGCCGAGAAAACTGTCCGGAGGTGCTGGTGCTCAGCCGGCCGGACGTGATCCGGGACATCCACCGCTCCTTCCTGGCGGTGGGCGCCGACGCGGTGGAGACCGACACGTTCGGGGCAAACAAGCTGGTGCTGGCCGAGTTCGACCTGGTGGGCGAGACCTACCGCATCAACAAGGCCGCAGCCCAGATCGCCCGCGAGGCGTGCCAGGAGTTCGCCACCGCCGACAAGCCGCGGTTTGTTGCCGGCTCGATCGGGCCGGGCACGAAGCTGATCACGCTGGGCAACACCGACTGGGACCAGATGCTCGACAGCTACCTCGAGCAGGCGCTGGGCCTGATCGACGGCGGCGTGGACGTGCTGCTGATTGAAACCGCTCAGGACCTGCTGCAGGTCAAGTGCGCGATCAACGCGTGCCTGGAGGCCTTGGAGGAAAAGGGGCTCTCGCCGCACGACGTGCCGATCATGGTGCAGGTGACGATCGAGACCACGGGGACGATGCTGCTGGGGACGGAGATCGCCGCGGCTGCGTGTGCGCTGGCGCCGTTCCCGATCCTGTCGCTGGGGATGAACTGCGCCACCGGCCCGACGGAGATGGCCGAGCACGTGCGGTATCTGAGCAAGCATTGGGACCGCGCGATCAGCGTGCTGCCGAACGCGGGACTGCCGGTGTTGGTCGAGGGCCGGACGGAGTACCCGCTGCAGCCCAAGCCGTTCGCCGAGGCGGTGGCGCGGTTCGTGGAGCAGGACGGGGTGAACATCGTCGGCGGCTGTTGCGGCACGACGCCGGAGCACATCGCGGCGCTGGCCGCCCTAGTGGGTGAGCGGGCACCGGCGTCGGTGGCCAAATCTCCGGCGAGGCCGGGGTGCACGTCGCTGTTCAGCGTGACCGAGTTCCGCCAGGAGACGTCGATCCTGAACATCGGGGAGCGGACCAACGCCTCGGGCTCGCGGGCCTTCAAGCAGATGCTGGAGGCGGAGGACTGGGACGGCATGGTGAGCCTGGCGCGGCAGCAGGTGCGCGAGGGCTCGCACGTGATCGACGTGAACGTGGACTACTCCGGGCGGGACAACCCCCGCGACATGGCGGAGCTGATCCGACGGTTCGTCCGCCAAGTGAACGCCCCGTTCATGCTCGACAGCACGCAGCCGGGGACGATCGAGGCCGGCTTGCGGTGCGCCGGGGGCAAGTGCATCATCAACTCCGCGAACCTCGAGGACGGCGAGGAGCGCTTCGCCCGGATGTGCCGGCTGGCCAAACGCTACGGCGCCGCCCTGGTGCTGGGCACGATCGACGAAGACAAAGAAGAAGCGATGGCGCGCACCGCCGACCGCAAGCTGGCGATCGCGCAGCGGATGTACCGGCTGGCGGTGGAGAAGTACGGCCTGGCGCCG
>JAJUHR010000168.1 GCA_029267795.1 Planctomycetota bacterium | reverse complement strand
GACGTCGAGGCGGCACAGCAGCGGATCGTGGACGTGGTGCGTCGTCTGGTGGACGCAGGCGAGATCTTCATCGCCGGGCGAGGCGAGGACGTGCTGGTGTGAGCCGGCCTTTCGCCAGGGGAGCGGTCCCGGGGGCGCGTAGGCGCCGGCGGGCGCGGGGGCGCGTCCGGCAGGAAGGCTTTGAGCCATGCCGATCGTCAAGAAGCAGGAGGCCCAGGCCCTCCTCCAAGGGGCGATCGTTTTCGACCTGGGGGATGTGCGGCGTCAGGCGCAACAGATCCGTGCCGCGGCTGAGCAACGGGCGCGCGAGATCGTCGCCGCGGCGGAACAGGCCGCGGCCAAGGTGGAGCAGGACGCGCTGGCTGCGCGGGTCGAGGGCCTGGAGCAGGGCAAGGCAGAGGGCATCCGGCGGGGGGTTGAGGAAGGCCGCGAGATCGGCCGGCAGGAGGCCCTGCAGCAGGCGCACGAGCATTTCAAGCAGGTCGAGCGGAGCTGGGTCGAGGCTGTCCAGACATGGGAGGCTCAACGGGAGCGCCTGGAGCGGGAGGCTCAGCACGCGGTCTTGGACTTGGCCTTGATGCTGGCGGAGAAGGTCATCAAGCGGGCGATCCAGGTGGATCGAAACATCGTGATCGAGCAGCTGGCCGCGGTGCTCGCGCACGTGTTGCGCCCCACGGACGTGATCGTGCGCGTCTGTCCGGATGACCGATCGACGCTCGAAAAGGCGATGCCCGAGTTGCTACAGCGGTTCACGCAGGTCAAGAGCGTTCAACTGGTGGATGACCCAGCTGTTATACGTGGGGGGTGCGTGGTGGGTTACGGGCAGGGGGAGATCGACGCGACGATCGATCACCAATCGGAGCGATTGGTAAGGCTTTTGCTGCCGGAGAACGCGGACGTGGAGCAGCCCGAAAGAGCGGCGGCGACGGGTGCGCCAGGGGCGATGCGAGCGGAAGAGGCTTCGTAGCCGCCACGGGGAGCGGGCTGTCCGGGGGTGCGGATGCGTGTTTCGCGCGAAGGTGTTTTTTCGCGTGAGGAGCGGTTCGGCGTGGGGCTGGGAGGGTCGCAGGGGCCCGCTGTTGCGGGTGTGGTGCCGATGAGCTGCATGCTGGCCGAACAGATCGCGATCTTGGAGCACGCCACGCCGCTGGAGGTGCGTGGTCGGGTGTCGCAGGTCAAGGGGTTGACGATCTACGTGGCGGACCTGCCGGTGCCGGTGGGCTCGATGGTCTACGTGGAGCGGCGCTTGGGTCAAGGGTTGGCGCTGGTAGGGGAGGTGGTGGGGTTCGACGAGGACCAGACGATCGTGATGCCGCTGGGCACGACCTCGGGGGTGCGACGGGGCGATCGCGTGGTGGCGGAGCAATACGCCCAGACGGTGCGGGTGGGCTGGTCGATGCTGGGGCGGGTGTTGGACGGGCTGGGCCGGCCGATCGACGGCCAGGGGCCGGTGGTCGACACGGTGCCGCGGGCGCTTTGGCCGGACCCGGTGGACCCGCTAGACCGGCCGCTGATCGATACGCCGCTGGCCACGGGGGTTCGGGCGATCGACGCGTTGCTGACGGTGGGGCGCGGTCAGCGTGTGGGGGTGTTCGCGGCGCCGGGGGTGGGCAAGAGCACGCTGCTGGGGATGATGGCCCGGCACACCGCGGCGGACGTGAGCGTCGTGGCGTTGGTGGGTGAGCGTGGGCGCGAGGTGCGGGATTTCATCGAGAGCCACCTGGGGCGCGAGGGGATCGGCCGCAGCGTGGTGGTGGTGGCGACGGGGGATGAGCCGGCGCTCATGCGGATCCGGGCGGCGCTGGTGGCGACGACGATCGCCGAGTTTTTCCGCGATCAGGGCCGGGACGTGCTGCTGATCATGGATTCGGTGACGCGGTTCTGCCAGGCGCAGCGGCAGGTGGGGTTGGCGGCGGGGGAGCCGCCGGCGACGAAGGGGTACACGCCGAGCGTGTTCGCGATGCTGCCGCGGCTGCTGGAGCGTTCGGGTCGGACGGGCAAAGGTTCGATCACGGGGTTCTACGCGGTGCTGGTGGAGGGGGACGACATCAACGAGCCGATCTCGGACGCCAGCCGGGGGATCCTGGACGGGCACGTGCAGTTGAGCCGGGCGCTGGCCAGCCGGGGGCATTGGCCGGCGATCGACGTGCTGGAGTCGATCAGCCGGGTGGTGGACGACGTGACGAAGCCAGACCAGCAGGCGGCCCGGCGGGAGGTGCTGCGGCTGATCAGCGCGTACCGCCAGGTGGAGGACCTATTAAACATCGGGGCGTACGCGGCGGGGAGCAATCCGGACTTCGACCTGGCGATCGCGTGCAAGGCGGCGATCGATCAGTTGTTGCAGCAGGGCCGGGCTGAGGTTTCGGGGAAAGCCGAGTTCGAGCGGACGCGCAAGCAGCTGCTGGCGCTGATGCAGCAGGTCCAGCAGGTGAGGCAGCAGCTGATCCGGGCGGCCCCCCGGCCGACGGGGGCGGCGCGGGCGCGGTGATGGCGGTCGGTCGGGACGCGTAAGGCAGCCGGTGCGGAAGCGCGGTGGCGAAATTCACGTTCCAACTCGAGTCCGTGTTGCGGCACCGCCGGATGGTCGAGGAACAGCGGCAGCGCGAACTGGCGATGGTCTTGAAAGAGCGCGCGGAGCTCAGGGAGCAGCTGCGGCAGATGCAACAGACCATCAGCCGATCCAAGCGTCAGCTCAGCGACGGGCTGATCGGAGCTGTGGACGTGGATCGGGTGGCGGGGTTTGCCCGTTATAGCGCGCAGGTGACCCAGCGCGCCCGCGGGTACGTGCTGAAACTGGCATCGGTGGAGAAGCGGATCGAGGAAGCCCGGGGACGGTTGCTGGAGGCGAAGCGCGCTCGCCGGGCGCTGGAGTTGCTGCGGGAGCGGCGGTACGCCCAGTGGAAGCTGGAGCAGGGGCGTCGCGAGGCTGCGGCTTTGGATGAGCTGGCGGTGCAGCGGCACGCGAGGCGGGAGGGCTCGGGGGCTCAGGCGGAGGTGGGCCGATGATCAAGACCCTCTGGGCGGTCCTGTGCGTTGTGCTGTGGATCAACCTCCTGGCGGCGGCCGGCTTTGTGGCTTGGCTGTACAAGAGCGGGCGGTTGAACCAGGACCGCGTCGACCGGATCCGCCAGATGCTGACCTTGACGGTTGCAGAGGAGGAGGAGCAGCGGCAGCAGGCTGCGGCGCAGGAGGAAGAGGCACGACAGAAGGCGATGGAAGCGGCGCGGCTGGAATCGGTCAGCGACGGGCCGGACACGCTCGACGACTTTCTCAAGGCCGAGCGGCTCGGGGACGAGATGGCGATGCAGCGGATCGAGCGTTTGCAGCGCGACATCCGCGACCTGCAGCGGCAGCTGGCGATCGCGAAGCAACTCTACACGAAGCAGAGCGAGCAGTTCGCGGCGGAACGCAAGGCGTTCGAGGAGGCCGCGTCGGCGCAGAGCCGCTTGCAGCGGGATCAGAACTTCCAGCAGGCGGTACGGATGTACGAACAGGTCAAGCCCCGCCAAGCCAAAGAGATGTTCCAGGAGCTGATCCGGCGTGACCAGACCGCGCAGGTGGTGGACTACTTGGCGGCGATGCAGATGCGTAAGGCCGCGTCGGTGTTGAAGGAGTTCAAGACCCCCGCGGAGGTGGCCCAGGCGACCGAGTTGATCCAGCGGTTGCGGCAGCGGGGGGTCAACCTGGCGGGTTTGGAGCCTTCCGACACAGGCGACGCGAAAAAGACGAGCTGACTCGATGAGCTATGTACTGGTTCAACCCGGGAGCCCAACCTCGGCGAAGTATCCCGCGGACCCACGCGCCGCAGTCCGGCTGGGCATCTTCGATCGTACGCTGGCGGATGCGGTGGGCGAGGCGGTGGGGGGGACGCCCGCTGGGCTTGGCGGGGAGCCCTCAGCACGCAGCCCGTTGCCCAACTCGAGCGATCGCGACGCGGCCCATGGAAACGGGAGCGCAAACCAAGTCCGGACAGGTAGAAAAGCCACGCTTTCGGTGCGGAGACTGTCGCGCGACCTGGGGACTCAGGGGGTCGCGGGGTTCGGTGCGTCTCGGGGGTTAGAAAGTCTTGCGGGGAACAGGTCGGGTGTTCCGGGGGCTCCGGGGGTTTCGGGGGTTCCGGGGTGGGACGATTTGGATGATCCCTCGCGGGCGCAGGCCAGAGGCGGGCCGGAGGAAAGATCGCGGATGCGGTTGGACAGCCCTGAGCCGATCGCTGCTGCGGGTGAGGGTGCCATTGTCCCCGTGACACGAGGGTCGTCGGCTGATGGCGCAGAAGACCCTGCTGTGTCGGGCGAGGCCACGGGCGCAACGCGCCGTGCTGCGACTGATGGTGCAGGGCCGGCGGGCGTATCGGAGATCGATGCTTCGAGTGGCGAGGGCGCTGCTTCTGACGGCACCGAGGCCCATGCGAACGCGGCTGAGTCCGGTGACGCGGCGCCGGCGATCTCTCAAAACGGGGATCTATCTGCGGTGGCTGCTTCGGAGGGCGTTGCAACGGCTAATGCGCAGGCGTCACAGGCGGGCCAGGTTTCGGGTGTTCCTGGTCAAATGGGCACCTCGGCGGGCACGACCAGCTTGGAAGGACAAACGGAAACGGCTAAGGGCACGACCGATGCAGCCGGTCAACCGGTGCAGGCTGCGGGGGATTCGCAGGGGTCATCCGATGGTGGGGGTGTTGGGGTTGCGGAGGGGGAGTCGCAGGGATTGCAGCCCGGGGTCCGTAAGGGGGATCGCTCGGCTGGAGTCGAATCCCAAGCTGGGGGGGACGAAGAACGATCTGGTGGTATTGGACCAGCCAGCAATGCTGCGGGCGACAAGGCAGGCGCCTCTGTCGAGGTGCGGGCGGACGTGGCGCTCAAGGCTCAGGATTCGGGCGCAGGCATCGGGGATGAGGCCGACGGACAAGCGCTGCCGAGCGCG
>JAJUHR010000364.1 GCA_029267795.1 Planctomycetota bacterium | reverse complement strand
TTCGGCAGCGTGTCTCACCGCGACATCGCCGAGGCGCTGCGTGCCGATGGGTTCGAGATCGACGACCGCGCCGTTCGCGTCGGTGAGCCGATCAAGCGCCTCGATTCGTACCGCATCACACTCGTGCTCGGCCCCGACCTGCGTACCGAGATCAAACTCTGGGTAGTCTCGGATAAGCCCGCCGAGGAACTCGAAACCGAGGCCGCTGGCAAGCAACCCGCCGGTGCCAGCGAGCCCGCCGCCTCGACCGAAGAGAAGAACACCTCAGCCGGCAAGCCCGCCCACGCCGCGAAACGCTGACTTCGCGCGGGCTATGCCGTACGGTACCCCGGGCGGCGGGTGCCTGGGGCTAAGCGCAGCGTGCCCCAGTCCGTAGCGTTCCGCCCACTCAACATCAATGCCATAGGGTCCGCTGTGCGGACCACGAAGTAGGCGGCTCGGCCAAAAGCTCTGGTGCGCACAGACCTGTAGGGCAGGTCATTGACCTGCCAATTTAGCTCGCCGTGAACACACGGCGAGCTTGCGGTAGGGCGGGGTTTTGCCCCGCCGGCATCGGCCGTAGTGGCGACGGGCCGCCCAAAGCGACACCCAATCCGAGCTTGTGCTTTATTGCGGGCAAACCCCGCAGGTCACACCGCGCTGACCGCGGGCCTGTCCTGCGCCTTAGGAAACTGAGGACCCGCAACGGTGGTTGGGGACGGGGCCGGCTGCGGCTGGCCGCCGCGGTCGCTGGGGTACCTGACCCGCCGGTGGTAGATCGCGCCCAGGGTCTTGGTGATCGATCGCTCGATCTTGTTCAGCTCCTGCAGCGTCAGGTTGCAGTCGTCGAATTGCCCATCCATCAGCCGTTTGGTGGCCATCTCGTGCACCAGCGCCTCGAGTCGCTGCGCGCTGGGATCCTCGAGGCTCCGGGCGGCGCTCTCCGCCCCGTCGCAGAGCATCAGGATTGCGGCCTCCCGGGTCCGAGGCTTGGGCCCGGGGTAGCGATAGTCGGCCTCGTTCGGCGCCGGGCCGGAGCCCGCCTCGTGCCGCTTGCGAGCAGCGTGATAGAAATATTCCACCAGGGTCGTCCCGTGGTGGGACTCGATGAAATGTCGGATCACCCGCGGCAGCCGGTACTGGCGCGCCATCTGCACCCCGTCACGCACATGGCCGGTGATGATCTGTACACTGGCCATCGGCGCCAGCTTGTCGTGGCGGTTGGGCCCGCCGGCTTGGTTCTCGGCAAAGTAGTTGGGCTTGTTGATCTTGCCGATGTCGTGGTACATCGCCCCGACCCGGCACAGCAGGCTGTTCGCCCCGACCGCCTCCGCGGCCGCCTCAGCCATGTCCGCCAGACGCAGGCTGTGTTGGTACGTGCCCAACGCTTCCTGGGCCAAGCGTCGCAGCAGCGGGTGGGTGGCGTCGTTGAGGTCTTTGAGCGTCATCGAGGTGGTAACCTTGAACAGCTTCTCGATCGCCGGCAAAAGCCCCTGCACCACCAAGCCCGTGCCAAACCCGGTCGCGGTCGCCAGCACCGCGTCGAAACCGATGCGCAGCAGCTCGCCCTCGATCTGCAGTGGCCGCCCCGCCAGGCCAACCAGCAGCGTCACCGCCCCCATCGCCAACCCGGACCACAGACCCACCAGCACCACCGTGGACCGGGTCCGCACATCGGGCAGCATCCCCACCGCCGTGCCCACCCCGGTCAACAGCACCAGCCCGAACCCCATCGGTTGATCGAGCGTCAGCAGCACGATCAGCGCATGGATCGCCCCCATGGCCAACGCGAAACGCTGGTCGTACGCCACGGCCAGCACGATCGCGGTCAGCAACGTGGGGAACGTCCCCGTGGCATAGATCAACTGAGGCATCAGGCCCGTGCCCGCCACCACCAGGGCCTGCCCCAGCAGCATCAGCAGCGTGAGCGCCGTGCCCCGCATCAGGTTCACCCCCAGCCGACTGTTGTAACGCAGCGCGTACGTCCACAGACCTATCGAGACGACGAAAAACATCCCCACCGTCGCCGGCTGAACCAGGTACACCCTCCACAAGCCCAGGCTCTCGAAGTACGCCCGACGCTCGGCCGCCAGCAGCTCCAGGTCCAGGCGCGACAGCTTCTTGCCAGCAGGCACGAGCAGGTCGTTCGGCTCGTACGTCATCTCCACCGCCGGCTCCTGGTCGTAACGCGCCTGACGCCGAGCCCGAGTCTCTTCTTCGTCGTAAAGGTAAAACGGCCGCGGGTCCTGCATCACCACCGCGGCGATGCACGGACGCGTCGCAGGGGGAAAGGTGTTGGCGCGGTCGTACACGCGCTCACGCAAGGTGGCGCGATCCTCAGCGGCGCTGATCAGCAAGCTGTCGAACCGCTCCAGGGGCCCGAGCGTCGGGTGCTGGATCACGATTTG
>JAJUHR010000225.1 GCA_029267795.1 Planctomycetota bacterium | reverse complement strand
GTGGCACCAAGACCCGTCAGCTCGCGGCCCAGCACCCCGACGCCCGAATCATCGCCACGGATGTTGATCCCCTTCGCTACGCCGAGCTGAGTCGTGTCTTCCACGACCATCCGACCGTGACGGTGTGTGAGCCATTGCAAGTGGCCAGGCTCCTAGAGGGCAACGGGTGCGACCTGCTCGTGCTGGACGTGCCTTGCTCCAACACCGGCGTTCTGGCCCGCAGGCCCGAGGCCCGGTACCGGTTCAACGCGAAGACCTTGGCCAGCTTAGTCGGCCTGCAAAGGCGGATCGTTCGGCAGTCCGTGCCCCTGCTACGTCCCGGCGGTCACGTCTTGTACAGCACTTGCAGCCTGCAGGAGCAGGAAAACCGGACCCAGGTCCGCTGGCTCTGTAGCGAGCAGGGCCTGGAGGTGTATCGGGAGGCTCTCACCCTGCCCGCCGGCCGGGATTGCTCCTATCACGACGGCGGTTACTACGCCTTGATGAAATCCCCCGCTACGTCCTGATGCCGATGCTTGACCACAAAGGGGGGGGCGACGGATGGTCCGTCCTGGGCTCAGATCAGTCTTGCTTTCTTGCTCAGGTTTTTTTCGGGTATCGACAATAAGCGAGCCGGTTTTGGGCACGGACTGGCTCGGCAGACTACTATTTATTAACGGCGACGCGTGTACCTTAGGCGGCGCGCGGGTGCGTAAGACAAAATGGCGAAAAGCCGCTGTGAGCTGGGCCGGCGGCGTGATCGAGGGACCGTTATGGCTATACAGATGGAGCTATCACGCATCTTGATCCGCGAGACCGACGACACCCACGTGGTCGAGCTCCGCGAGATCAACGGCGAGCGTGTATTCCCGATCGTGATCGGGTTGCATGAAGCCGCCGCGATCGAACGCCGACTCATGGGGCAGCAGCCCCCCAGGCCTCAGACTCACGAGCTGCTGGCCAGCGTGATCGAGGAGATGGGCGGCAAGGTCGAACGCGTCGTGATCAACGACCTGCGCGACCACACTTTCTATGCCCGCCTTTATGTGCGGCAGGGCAACCAACTGCTCGACATCGACTCTCGCCCCAGCGACGCGATCGCCCTGGGTGTGGCGACCGAGGTCCCGATCTACGTCGAAGAGCACGTGTTGGACGAGGTCTGCGGGAGCGAGTAACCACACCCTTGCGTTGAGGACCGATCGTCGAGGGCGGGATCGACTGCAAGCCCTCGCGGCACGTCCGGGTGGCTGTCTGTCCGGAGCACGCAGACCCCCGACCGGTCCGCGGAGAGACGGGTTCCCAGCGAGACGATGTGCTGTGGAGCCAGTCGCCGTCAACCCCCGGTTCATCCGTGGCTTTGGAGCCCGCTTGCACCCCCGGAAACCACTGGCCAAACGGGGCCTTTGACAAAAGAGTCAGACTATATAAACTTACGAGTCTTTGCCCGCCGCCTCGGGGCTGTGGCGGGCGATGTTGGTTGCGACGTAGGGTGGTTTGACCCCGTTGTAGGGACTGACTGTCGATGACCGAGGGCAAGATCCGTATTCGGATGGAGGCTTACGACCACCAGGCATTGGACGCCTCGGCGCGTGAGATTGTCGACCACGCCAAGCGCACCAACGCCAAGGTCTCCGGGCCGGTGCCTCTGCCCACCCGGATCGAGCGGTACACGGTGCTGCGTAGCCCGCACGTGGACAAGAAAAGTCGCGAGCAGTTCGAGATCCGCACCCACAAACGGATCATCGACATCAAAGAGCCCAACGCCCGGACGGTCGAGGCGTTGAATCGCCTGGTCGTCCCAGCCGGGGTGTTTGTGAAGATCAAAGCCTGACGATCCCCAGAGGGTCGCTCGTCGCCGTTGCTGAAAAATCGCCTTGTGCGGGGCGGCAGGCGGCACAGAATCGGGCTAAGTCGGGGACAGTGGCGGTGGTGGCCGCACCCGGGTTGGGCAAGCGGTCGTGGGTTTTGGAGACGGTGGTCATGCCAGCAGCGCTGCTAGGACGCAAGATCGGGATGACCCGGATTTTCGACGCGTCCGGCAAAAACCTGCCCGTGACGGTCATCCAGGCTGGCCCGTGCTACGTCAGCCAGATCAAGACCGCGCAGGCGGACGGCTACGACGCGGTCCAGTTGGCGTTTGAGGACGTCAAGCCCCGCAACTCCACCATCCCGCTGATCGGGCACGACGCGAAGGCCGGCCTGTCGCCGAAGTGGCGACGCCGTGAGATTCGGGTTACCCCTGAGGAGGCTGGGCAGATCCAACTGGGCCAGGCGCTCACCGTCGAGGTGTTCGACGGCGTGAAATTCGTGGACGTCGTCGGCACCAGCAAGGGCAAGGGGTTCGCCGGCGTCATGAAGCGTTGGGGCTTTAAAGGCCAGCCGGCGTCCCACGGCTGCGAGCGCAAGCACCGCTCGCCCGGCACGATCGCCAGCCGGGCCACCAACCGCGGCTTCTCCGGACGGCCCAAGCGCGGCATGCACATGGGCGGCCATATGGGCGACCGGCGCGTCACCGTCCGCAGCTTGGAGCTGGTCGCCTGCGACAAGGATCGCAACCTGATTCTGGTCAAGGGCGCCGTTCCCGGCGCCAAACAGGGCTTGGTCATGGTGCGTGCGGCCAAGCGCCTTTACAAACGCAAGGCCAAGTTGGCCAAGGCGAGTTAGGTGATCACGAGGACGACAACCATCGGTGGCTTGTGAAACCGACGGCTGGGTGAGGCAGTTTTGATTGGATTTATGATCACGATCCCGGTCCATAACGAACAAGGCAAGCAGGTCGACGCCCTGCAGGTGGACGAGCGATTGCTCGGCACGGAGGTGCGCCACGCCCTGCTCAAGCAAGCCTACGTGCGGTACCATGCCAACCGCCGCCAGGGCAGCGCCAAGACCAAGGCCCGCAGCGAGGTCGAGGGCTCCACGCGCAAGCTGTACCGCCAGAAAGGCACCGGCAACGCCCGACGCGGCGCCATCCGCTCCAACATCCTCCGCGGCGGCGGCCACGCCAAGGCCAAATCGCCCAAGTCTTGGCGGCTCGAGATGCCGGACAAGATGCGGCGCCTGGCCAACCGCAACGCGCTGCTGGCCAAGGCGATCGACGGCCAGGTCAAGCTCGTCGACCAGCTCGCGTTCGACAAGCCCAACACCAAGCGCTTCGCCGACATGCTCGAGGCCTTGAAGATCGACCGGACCTGTTTGGTCGCCCTGGCTTCCACCACGGGCAACGAGGCGCGGTCCGCTGCCAATCTCGACAACGTACGCCTGACCCGGATTGACCAGGTCAACGTGTTCGACCTGCTCAACCACCGCTACCTGCTGGCGGACAAGGCCACGCTCGCGGGTTGGTTGGAACGGGTCAGCCAGCGTGAGGCGGCTAAGGCCGGGTCGGCAACGAAGGGGGCTGCCTGATGCTTCAAGCGACCCATATCATCAAGCGGCCGCTGGTCACCGAAAAGGGCACCTGGGAGAGCCAGGCCCGCAACCGGTACAGCTTCTGGGTCGACATGCGAGCAGACAAGGCGCAGATCAAAGCCGCGATCGGCCAGATCTACGGCGTACGCGTCAAGAAAGTGCGGACCCTGATCCGTAAGGGCAAGGTGTACCGCAATCGGTACGGGTACTTCGACACGGGGGATTGGAAAAAAGCGATCGTGGAGCTTTACCCGGAGGATAAGATCGACTTGTTCTAAGGCTGCTGGTGGAGTGCCGGCGCCTTGCGAAAGGCACCCGGCAAATCCCGGCCTTGAGATAGCAGGCGAGGGCTCGGCGAGCTTTGCTCGGATAGGTGGTTTAGATGGCGATTCGGATTTACAAGCGAACCAGCGCAGGCCGGCGAAATGCCTCGGTCAACCTTTATACCGAGGTGACCAAGTGGACGCCGGAAAAGTCCTTGCTGTGCCCCAAGCCGAAGAAGGCCGGCCGCAACCACCACGGCGTCATCACGTGCCAGTCGGTCGGCGGCGGCGCCAAGCAACGCTACCGGTTGGTCGATTTTCGCCGCAACCGCCTTGACCAGCCCGCCCGTGTCGTCGGCATCGAGTACGACCCGAACCGGACCTGCAACATC
>JAJUHR010000378.1 GCA_029267795.1 Planctomycetota bacterium | reverse complement strand
TCGAGTGCGAGGGGGAGTGGGAGGCCCTGCTGATCGAGAACCGGCTGATCAAGGATATCCACCCGCGGTTCAACGAAAGCCTGACCGACGATAAGACTTACCCGTACCTGGTGATCACGGTGCGCGACGACTTCCCGGGGGTGTTCATCACCCGCGAGCCGACGGCCCCACAGTTCAGGGGCGCGAAGGTGCTCGGGCCGTTCACGAGCGTGTACGCCCTGCGGGAGTCGGTGCAGCTGCTGCAGCGGGTGTTCAAGTTCCGCACGTGCCAGTTGGAGATCCGCGACGGGGACCAGCTGCGGCGGTTCTTCCGGCCTTGCCTGCTGTACCCGATCAAGCAGTGCTCCGCCCCGTGCGCCGACAAGATCGGCAAGGAGGAGTACCGGCGGGACATCGAGCGGTTTGTGCGTTTTTTGGAGTCGAAGCGGTCGGCGATGCTGCGGGAGATGCGGGCGGAGATGGAGCAGGCGTCGCGGGAGCAGGACTACGAACGGGCCGCAGTGCTGCGAGACCAGGTGTGCGCGATCGAGAAGCTGGACGAACGGGGCAGGCGTGCCGACCGCTGGCAGCCCGAGGCCGAATCGCTGTTGGCGGACCCGGCCAAGGGGTTGGAATCGCTTCGGAAGACGCTGGGGCTCGAGTCGCCGATCCGTTGCGTGGAGTGCGTCGACATCGCGCACCTGCAGGGGGGCGAAACGGTCGGGTCCAAGGTGTGTTTCGTGGATGGCCGGCCGTTTAAGAACGCGTACCGGCGGTACAAGATTCAGACGGCGGGCAACGACGATTACGCGGCGATCCGGGAGGTGATCAGCCGGCGGTACCGCGAGGCGGGACGCGGGCAGGAGCTGTATCCCGACGTGATCCTCGTCGACGGGGGCCTGGGGCAACTGCACGCGGCGCTGGAGGCGTTTGCCACCCTGGACGTGCAGCCGCCGATGGTGATCTCGCTGGCGAAGAAGGAAGAGCTGATCTACGTCCAAGCCCGGTCGGAGCCGGTGCGTTTGAGCAGGCAGAACGCGGGGCTGAAGCTATGCCAGGCCATCCGGGACGAGGCGCACCGGTTCGCGCAGCACTATCATCACGTCCTGAGGCGGAAGAAGACGTTGGGGAATTGAGCGATCCGGCTACGGGTTGGCAGCACGGATGACCATTGAAGCTCAGGAGCTGCGGACGGTGCTGAGCGCCACGCCGGGGGGTGTTGCGGTCCGCGTGAAGGTCGTGCCCGGGGCCAGCCGGACGCGTGTGGCGGGCATCCTGGGGGATCGGCTGAAGCTGACGGTGGCAGCCCCGCCGAGCGGCGGGCGGGCCAACGAGGCGGCCTGTCGGGTTCTAAGCGAGCTGTTTGGTGTGTCGCAGCGGCACGTTCAGATCGTCGCGGGGCACGGGCAGCCTCAAAAAACCGTGGAGATCGCGGGTGTGGCCCTGTGTCGGGCGGTGGAGCTGTTGGCTAAGGCGCTGGCGGAACCGAGGGGTTAGCGGCGGCTTGCCCGGCGCGGGGATCGCGAGAGGCCGCCCGCCACACCCACGCCCAGGAGGCTCAAGGTAGCGGGGTCGGGGACGGGCGTCAGACGCCAAGCCAGGGCGTAGTCGTGGTCGAAGTCGCCTTGGCCCGCGCCCCGGAGCACCTTGAGCTGATATTCGTGAGAGGGATCGAGCTGGGCGGTGATGTTCTCGGTGTTTTCGTCGAGGCTGAGGGATGAAGCCAACTCGGTGGTGTTGCCGCCGGTGATGTCCAGCAGTTGCAGGTCGAGGTTGAATAGGGACGCGGCTTCGGGCAGGTTGTCGTCGCCGTCGGTGATCTCGTCCAGGTTGATATGGATGTTCCACACGAGGGAGGCGATCAGGCTCTTGTAGCCGGTGATATGGTAAGTAGCTTCGGTGTTACTGCGGCGCAGGCCGCCGAAAGACGGGTCGTAATCGAACCCGTACTGACCGAGGGAGCCAAAGCCGCCGTCCTCTTGGCTGTCGTGTTCGCCGCCGGCAACGATCCGGTAGCTGTTAAACACGTCCAGCTCGCCGGCGCCGAAGCGGTCGCTTAGGCCGTTGGCGGTGTTCACGGTGTAAGTCAAGCCATAGGGGTTGGTCGTGGGGTTGACGTCGTCGCGGCGCGCGCCTGCCATGAGGGCAGCCTTGATCACTTCGGAGCGATCGCCGTTGAGGTAGCCCGCGTCCTGGGCGGCGTCCATTAGCAACACCGCGGTGGAGGCGACCCAGGGGGCGGCGTAGCTGGTCTTCTCTTCGGGGACGACCAAGTCGGGTTTGACCCGTCCGCTGCGGTAGAGCTGCGGCGAAGAC
>JAJUHR010000076.1 GCA_029267795.1 Planctomycetota bacterium | reverse complement strand
CAAGCCCCCGGCGAATCCGGGCTTGATCACGATGCAATGAGCCGGGCAAGCCTCGACGCAGCGTCCGCAGTCGCTGCATGTGGCGGCAAAATCGGGCTCGGGCAGGGCACCGGGAGGCCGTAGGAACGCGTGGGGGGCGCCTGGTGTGGCGGGCTCTCCGAGGCCAGGGGCAGAGCCGAGGCTTTCTGTAAGTACCTGGCCGGCCTGCTCCAACTGGTTCAACCCCCAGGCGAGGAGGTGACGAAAAAAGGATCGGCGTTCGATCGGGGGAGGGGGCGGTTTGCTTTGGTTTTCGCTCAAGACCTGGCCTCGCATCGTATACGCCAGTATCGTATATGATTGTGGGTTTCGCGGAACTATTGAAAGGGTAGACCGAATGTCCCTAGCCGATACCGTCCAGAGGGCGGCGCTGCTGCTGGTCCTGATGGGGCCGCTGGTTGCGTGCAGCCAAGACAAGCATGTCTTCATGAGCACCTCTGATTTGCCCACGACCGTTGCCCTATACGATACCGCGGCAGATCGGACTATCTGGGTCAAGGACATTCCCGTCAGTTACAAACTGGTGCTGGACTTCGATCGTAAGGGCGAAGTGCCGGGCTTCGTGGCCCCGGCGCGTCCCGCCACGTCCATGCAGTGGGAGCTTTATGCTCCGGACCGATTGGGGGCGGTGGAGTCCGAAGAGATCGAGTTGCCGGGGAACCCCTTGGCCATCAAGGTGAGCTACCGGCCGATTCCGGAGTATCCGCCGGGTTACCGTGAGGCCCAGCCGCCCGCTAAGCCGTCCGTGACGCCTCCGCCAGCGGCCGCCCCGGCAGCGCAGCCTACCGCTCCTGTTCCAAGCACCGAGCCCACACCCTCGCAGCCGACAGTGGAAGAACCCAGGGACACCGAGACCCCGGCCCAGGAGGCCGCCCCACCGGAAACCCCGGCAACCCCAGAAACTCCGGATACCAACGGATCGAGCCCGGCGGCTGACGATACGCCCTTGGATATCCCCCAGTAAAAGAGCCTGGGGTGAAGGCGGGATATCCTTCGATGCGATAGTGGGGGGGGCAGGGGATGCGCCGTTGTGAATTTTCTAGGGGGGCTTGGCCGGTGGACGTTCGGGAAAGCGACTTAGGGTGCGGCTAAGGCTGTTCACGGTCATCCCTGGTTAAAACGGAAGGGGTGGATAGCCATGTCGGGCCTTGGCGAGGGTGATGGAGGGATGGGGCGCCTTACTCGCGTATGCGGGCTGGCGGTTTGTCTCGTCTTGGTATGTAGTTCATTTCTAACGGCTCAAGATGCCCAGTCTGAAAGCCAACTGACCCCCGTGGATCAGGCGGTGGGGGATATCGATCTGCTTTCACGGAGCTTGAGGCGGCCTGAAGTGGGGTTGCGTCTCGATGGTGAACAGACTTCGCTGTTTATGCTTACCCCGGCTCCAGACGATCTTCGGGGTCAAGCTCTGCGTCCGGGTGGGCCACAGACCACGTATTACCGGGTGGCGCCGGGCTTGCGGGCGCGTGTTAACCGCATCGACTACTTGGTCCGGGTGGGTCGGAAAGAGTATGGGCTGAACATTCAGCCACGGGTGGATGGGGAGTTTCTGGAGCTCATCCCCGCCGATGCGGTGTTTGAGCTGGTTCCGATGCCGTTGCTGTTCTCACAGGCGGAACAGCCGCCGCAGGACGCCCTTCCGGAGCCCCGGCGTGACGCCCAACCTTGGGCTGAGGTCAACGGCCGGCCTGCTGAAAACGAGGGCTTGATACGGGGGTGGTACACCGGCGAAGCTGCCCGGACCATCATCAAGCGGGCTTCAGGCGGCCAGTCGCCGGTCGTTGATCCAGCCCAGACAGAGACGCCACAGGGCCGAAGGGTAGGTGGTGTAAGGATCGATACGCGGATCGATGCCCGGATCGACGGTCGGGTCGATGGTCGGGTTGACGGGCAGATCAACGCGCAAGTCGATCAGCCTTTGCCCGAAGAACCCCAACGGGATTCCCCATAAGCCCCGCGACGCGCCTTAAGTGTTCATCGGCGGTTTGAGCACCATGTTGTCGATCAACCGCACGTTGCCGACCCGGGCAGCCACGAGGGCGACCACGTCCAAACCCCGCGGCTCGATTCGTTGGAGGGGGGCGAGGGCCCGCGCATCGCGGACCACCGCGTAGTCGACCTGCAGGCCGTTTTCTCGGAGCACCCACTGCATCGCTGATTCCACCACAGACGGGTCGCGTTCGCGGTCGGCCTCCACGAGGTTCTTGGCTTTGCCCAGGGACCGGTAGATGGCCAGTGCCTGACGGCGCTGCTCGGCGGTCAAGTAGGCGTTGCGGCTGGACATCGCCAAGCCCTGCGGCTCGCGGACGGTCGGGCGGCCCACGATCCGCACTGGCATGGCCAAGTCTTGGGTCATCGCTTCGATGATCCTCAGTTGTTGGTAGTCCTTTTGCCCAAAGTAAGCGACGTCCGGCTGGACGAGGTTGAATAGCTTGGCGACGACCCGGCAGACGCCCGCGAAGTGGCCGGGGCGGTGGGCGCCCTCGAGGATGTCCGCCAGCACGGGGACGGTCACGAGGCATTCCAGTTGGCCCGGCGGGTAGATCTCGTCGACGGTGGGGCGGAAGACGCCGGTCACGCCGGCGTGGCGGCATGCGGCCAAGTCTTGTTCGAGGGGGCGGGGGTAGCGGTCGAAATCTTCGTTGGGCCCGAACTGCGTGGGATTCACAAAGATGCTGACCATCACGGCGTGTCCGTCAGCCCGTGCGGCTTCGAAAAGGGAGACGTGGCCGGCGTGCAGGGCCCCCATCGTGGGCACCAGCGCGACCGAACCGGGGGTGCTCGCTCGGAGCCGGCGGAGTTCCTCGACGGTAGTGGCTGTCCACATGGTGACTCTTTGAACGTCCGGGGAGAATGGATTGTATCGTCGGAAGGCGGTTGAGCGCTGGGCTACAATCGGGCGAAATGAGCGATTCGTATCAGACAGAGCGGCAGCTGTGGACGACGCGACGGCTGCTCGCCTGGACTTGGCGGCACTTCGAAAAGAAGGGGGTGGACAGCCCGCGATTGGCGGCGGAGATGCTGCTGGCGCACGTGCTGCACGTGCCTCGGTTGCAGCTTTACACCGACCCGGACCGCCCCGCCAGCGAACTGGAGCGGGCAGCGTTTCGTGAGCTGGTAGAGCGGGCGGCGGCGCACGAGCCGGTGGATTACCTGGTGGGCGAGGCTCCGTTTTTTTCGATGATGTTTAAAGTCGACCGATCCGTGCTGATCCCACGTCCCAGCACGGAGGCGCTGGTGGAGCACGTCGTGCAGCACGCGCGTCGGACGCCGGGGTTTGCTTCGCCTGTGATCGCGGACGTGGGGACCGGGTCGGGGGTGATCGCGGTGTCGCTGGCGCGGCATATCCCCGGGAGCCGGGTGATCGCGACCGACATCAGCCCGCAGGCGCTGGCGCTAGCGCGGGAAAACGCGGCGAGGCATGGCGTCCTGGACCGGGTCGAGTTTCGCTTGGGATCGATGCTCGAGCCGTTGGCGGGCGGTCGGTTCCACTACCTCGTGAGCAACCCGCCTTACATCAGCGATGCGGAGTGGGAGCAAGTGGCGCCCAACGTCAAGGACTACGAACCGGTCGCGGCGTTGCGGGGGGGCCAGGATGGGCTGGTGTTCATTCGGCAGCTCGTGCAAGGGTCGTACGGGCTGCTGGGTTCGCCCGGCCAACTGGTCGTGGAGATCGCGGCGAGTCAGAAACAAGCGGTGTTAGAGATGGTTGCGTCTGTTGGGCGCTGGAGTGGCGCACGGGTTCTCCCGGACCACGAGGGCCTGCCACGGGTGCTGGTAGCGGATCGGATCGGATGAAGCCGGTAAGTGGTGGGCGGGGAGCAGAAGGACCGTTTCAGGGAAGACCGAAACTGTGGGTTTCCACCCGCGACTGGGTGGTGCACCTAAAAGAAAACGTGCCTACCGCATGATCCAATGTTCGGCCGTGAGGATCACCGGTTTGGTCTGGATCGTGCCGGAGGTTCCGGGCAGCGAGTATTCGATCATCAGGGACTTGCGAAGGACGACGGGGTCGCCGGTCAGTGGGTCGGTGACGAGCTCGGTTTCGCCGCTGAGGCCGCCGACGAAGATCGTCACGTGGTCGACGTTACCTTCGGGCAGGGGCCAGACCATCACGCTTTCACGGGCGTAGTCGTGTCCTTGGAGCAAGGGCCCGATCACCTGGAGCGGGTGGTCGAGCAGCGGGTTGCCCAGATGCTCTCGGATGGCGGTGAAAATAGGTTGGGGCAGGTCGTCGAGGGAAAGCAGGATGGCGCCCGAATCGAGAAAGAGCGTCGCGTCGGGGACGAAGAAGCGGTCTTCGCTGGTGTTGTTTTCGACTTTGTAGGTCACGTACCAGTACGCGCGGGGGATGCCATCGTCTCCGCGGACGGTGATGGGGGTGGGAGCCCCGTGGGTGAAGGTTAGCTGCCATCGCTGGCTTCGTGCCGGTGACGATAGGGGGGCGGGGGCAGGCGGCGCGGCCTCGGTGAAAGCGGCCGTGGCCACCGCGACGGCGGATCCGATCAACCGAGCCCAAGCCTGACTACGAGACATATCGGCCTCCCTGCCAAGGCGCTGTGGCGCAAGCGGATCGAGTTTGGGCGAGCCTGTTGCCGATTGTACGATTGAGGCAGGGGCAGTCAAACCCGAGGACCGGCTCAATGGCGACGCTTCAAAGCACGATCGACCGGAGCGGGGAGGGCGGGGGGCCCTTCGAAATCCGGAGGGTGGCTCCGGAGGATCACGCCCGGGCGCTGGCGCAATTACTGACGGGGCAGCCTGCCGGGGCGGAGCAGGCGGTGCGTGACTTCCTGGGGTTTGCGGTGGAAAACAAGCTGTCGCTGGATGAGCTTTGGGCGGCCTACAAGGGGGGGCGGCTCGAGGCGACCTGGCTGGCGGTCCCTTGTGCGGGGCGGTCGGCGATGTGCTTCCTCTCGCCGATCGTTCATCGGTCCACGGTTCCGATCGCGGGGCGGCTGATCCGCACGGCTTGTGCAGCGTTGGACCGGCAGCGGGTTCGACTGGTCCAGGCTCTGCTAGACCCCCATCATACCCTGCAGGCCGAGGCGTTCCGTGCCGGCGGTTTTCAGCAGCTGGGGTGCCTGGTTTACCTGTCCAGGCAGACGGCCACGGAGGAACGGCCGCTCGTCCTGGGGCCGGGGCTTAAGCTTGTGACTTGGGGGGAAGCGGGGCGGCCGACCTTCGAACGAGCGATCTTGGCGAGTTACGAAGATACGCAGGACTGCCCGGGTCTGCTGGGGTTGCGGGATATCGACGACATCATCTGCGGCCACATGGCTGCGGCGCGGTTCGAGCCGGGGCTGTGGTTTGCCGTGGTCGACGGCGATGAGCCGGCGGCGGTGATGCTGCTGAACTCGATCCCGCAGAGGCGGGCGGTGGAGCTGACGTACCTGGGCGTGGGGCGGCGGTGGCGTCGCCGCGGCCTCGCGCGGGCGCTGCTGCAATACGGGCTGTCGGTCGCGTGGCGACACAGGGCGCAGCGGATGTTGCTGGCGGTGGACCAGAACAACGTGCCGGCGATGCGGCTGTACCGAAGCATGGGGTTCGCCGGCGGCTCCCGGAAGCTGGCGATGATCTGTCCACTGGCGTGAGGCGTCGCGGCCCGCGGGTTGCTTTTCCACACCTTGTCCTCAGCGTCGCGTGTGTTGACGAGAACGAGCGGCGAAAAATTTCTTCGCGTTTCAACTTCTTGATAGTTCACACCATGAAGACCGCCGGACCCTGGCGCCGCGAAATCGGGTATTGATGGGACCGGCGGCGCGCATTATCTTCTTTGTCGCGATAACGGACTGCGGCTCCGGTGAGCACGGGTTACTGCTGCTGGTGGCTCCGACGTGGAACGGCGGAGGGGGGCAGTGACGGAGCTCGTGTTTGCCGGAGCGTGTGGATGGACCCACTTCGATCGATCGGTGCCTGCGTCCGCTCGGGACGCGGGTGGTCGGGCGTCTGTCTAGGTACGGTCCGCCGCGGGTGATCTCCAACCAGTAGTTTTTCCTAAGACGAGGAGCGATCGTGAGCAGGATCACTGTCACGGAGTCGGTCTGCGCGCGTATTGCGCAGCACTTGGCGAAGTCGGTGGGAGAGCGCCGGTACCACATGTGGTTTGATCGGACGGCGAGGTTCGACTACCAGCAAGACCGCAGGAGGTTGGAGGTGCTGGTGCCCAACAGCTTCGTGGCGGATTGGATCGGCAGGCACTTCAAGGAGGACCTGCATCGGGCGGCCCGGCACGAGATTGGGGAGGCGGTGGACCTGCAGGTGCAGATCAAGCCCGATGCGTTCACGAGAGAGGACCTCGAAGCCGCAGATGATACTCCCCCGGGCCGCGCTGGGGGTGGATCGGGTCGGGCGCACGGGGGCGCGGTGGAACCCGCCCAGGGGCGGGTGGAGGCCTCCAAAGGCGCGGGCCAAGGGTCCGGAGTTTTGCGCTGGCCGGGTCTTGGGACGACTGGGCGGCCCCCCCGCGATCGCCAGCAGGCGGTCTGGCATACGCTGGAGGGGTTCGTGGCGGGCTCGAGCAACGAGTTGGCGTACGCAGCCGCCAAACGTCTAGCCGAAGACGAGAACCCCGCGACCAACCCTCTGTACATCTACGGCGGTTGCGGGCTGGGCAAGACGCACCTACTGCAGGGGATCTGTCGGCGAGTGGTAGAGCTGCGGCCACAAGCCCGGGTCGAATACACCACCGGCGAACAGTTCACCAATGAATTTCTCGCCGCGGTGCGGAGCGGACGCGTCGAGCAATTCCGCAAGCGCATCCGCCGGCTGGACCTGCTGGTGGTCGACGACGTGCAGTTTTTGGCGAATAAGCAGGCGACGCAGCAGGAGTTCTTGCACACCTTCGACGTCATTGGCCTGTCCGGGGCGAGGGTCGTCTTGGCCAGCCAGCACCACCCGAAGCAGATCGAACAGTTCAGCGAAGCGCTGGTCAGCCGGTGCATGCGGGGGATGGTCGTGGAGGTGCGGACGCCCGATGCGGAGACCCGCATCCGGATCATCCGCGAGCTGGCGCGCCGCCGCGGGCTGAGCCTGCTGGATTCTGCGGTCGAAGTGTTGGCCAGCCGGTGCGTCGGGTCGGTGCGGGAGATCGAGGGCGCGTTGACGAAGCTTCAGGCCCTGGTCAACCTCACCGACACGGCTC
This sequence comes from Planctomycetota bacterium, assembly GCA_029267795.1. GTDB lineage: Bacteria > Planctomycetota > Phycisphaerae > Phycisphaerales > Phycisphaeraceae > JAJUHR01. The sequence continues at coordinate 641 of JAJUHR010000076.1, read as the reverse complement.
GAGCGGCCGCGCAGGGCCACGGCCATGGGCACCATGCGATCGGACGCGCGGTTGTGGACCGCTTGTTCAATGGGGATCTATCGACGAACCGGGTGAGGGTCGTGCGGTTCGAGAACGTGGTGGCGGCCGTGGTGGACCACCTGGGTGTAGAGCGGTCGGACGTGCTGGGCACCAAGCGGAACAGCGGCATCGTGCTCGCCCGCTCGTTGGTGGTGTACCTGACGAGGCAGATGACCCCGATGAGCTACCCCGAGATCGCCGCGGCGATGGGGCGTCGGAACCATTCGACCGTTGTGACGGCGTCTCATCGCATGGAGCAGCAGCTTGCCGAGAATCGTGCTGTGAGCCTGCCCACCAGCAAGGAGCGTGTGCCGCTGATGGAACTGGCTGAGCGGATCAAAGCGGCGGTGGCTCGTGGGTAGGTCGGATTTCCGCGGTGCGAGCAGGACACCCAGATCGGGGGATCGAGCGCGGTCGATCCGCGCGGCATCCGGGATGGATTGCACCGCCTCACGGTCGCTGCTGGTTGTGGGAGGCAGCGTCTCGTCGTGGCAGTGGCATCGGCTTGCAGACCGAATTCGGCAGACCGAGTTCGAGCGATCGGCGTCTGAGCCTCGGTTGAGCATGTCCTTCCTGCCGAT
>JAJUHR010000373.1 GCA_029267795.1 Planctomycetota bacterium | reverse complement strand
GCCAGCACGGACGCCAGCGTCGGTTGCCGCTGCTCCGTGAGCAGGTCGTACATCCACGCATACAGCCGCCGCGCCACGGGGCTGACGACCTCCGCGGGCGTCACGGCCTCGTCAAGCGTCCGTCCATCCGACAGGGTATGGTGGAAGAGCTCTGGGTATTGAAGCAGGCATCCGATCAGTTGCTCTTCAGCCGCTTCTTGAGCATTAATTCTAGCCGCAGAACCCGTCGCGACAAGGCTGGGATGTGAATCCGCGCCCGCCGGATGATAAACCTTAACGGGCCTGCGGTCCGCACCCGGTGGAGCCGGTGCGCGAAGATTAATCGATGGTTGCTTTAGCAACGAATCTACCGCCGCCGGGGGAAGCCCCAGCAGCTCAGCCAAGCGCTGCACCACCATGGCGCAGCGGAGCACGCCCAGACGCCGCACCCCCAGCTGCGCCAGTTCCGACAGGTACTGCTCCGCAACCTTTTGCCGACCCGCCATCGTCCCGGCCGCTGCCAGGTCGCCGCGCATCCGGATCAGCTTGTATTCGAGCGCTTCGGTCGCCCGACCCACCGCCTGGCGCCAAGACTCGGGCCCGTCGGGGCGTCGCAGCAGGTCGGCCGGGTCCAACCCCTCGGGGAGTGTGGCCACGGCGATGTCGAGCGAGCCGGCGAGGAACAACTCCACCGCGCGGTCGGCGGCTTTGAACCCGGCCTGGTCGCTGTCGAAGATCAGCACGACGCGGTCGCACAGCCGCGAAAGCGCCTGCATGTGCTGGCGGGTCAGGGCGGTGCCCAGCGTCGCCACGACGTTGCGTACTCCGGCTTGGTGGCAGGCGATCGCGTCGGTGTAACCCTCGACGACGATCGCTGTCCGCGATTCGATGATCGCCTTTTTCGCCAAATGCAAGGCGTACAGGGTGCCCGACTTGCTGAACAAGGCCGTCTCGCGGCTGTTGAGGTACTTCGGTTCGTCTTCCTGGCGGAGCTTGCGGGCGCCGAACGCGATCGGGCGGCCCATTACGTCGCAGATCGGGAAGATGACCCTGTGACGGAACTGGTCGTAGCAACCCGCCCCCTTGCGGCGGGGCAGCACTAAGCCCGCCAACTCGAACCCGCGCTGGGGCCAGCGCTCCTGGGCGATCGACCTGACCAGGCCGTCCCAGTCGTCGGGCGCATAGCCGATCTGGAAGGCCTCGATGGCCGCGGCGTCGATCCCGCGCTGGGCCAGGTACTCGCGGGCCGGGCGGCCCTGTTCGGGGTGGTCCAGGGTGTTGCGGAAGAATTGCAGAGCCAGCGCGCTAACCCGCAGCAACAGTTCGCGGTCGGTGAGTTGTTCGTCGGTGCCGCCTGACGCCCCCGACCTGCCGGCAGACCCTGGATTCCGCGCCGGCTGGAGCTTGATGCCCGCCCGCTCGGCCAGGTACTGCAGCGCCTCCGGGAAGGTCATTTTGTGGTAACGCATGACGAAGCTGAACGCGTCGCCGCCGGCGCCACAGCTGAAGCATTTGTAGATTTGTTTGACGGGAGAGACGTACAGAGAGGGGTGCGTATCGTCGTGGAAGGGGCACAGTCCGATAAATTCGCGCCCGCGCGGCGTCAGCGCCAACTGCTCGCCGATGAGTCGGACGATGTCGTTGGCCTGCTGAACCTGGAGCTTTTGGTCGTCCCGCCCGGCCATAGAGCACATCCACCCAGTTTGCGCAGCTTAACTAACTATTATAGGCCGCAGCGTTCAGAGGGCCGATAATCGACCATCCGCTGTTTGAGCGGACGGTTTCTCATCTTGGTTTGTGGGGTGGTTGGCGCCTCCCTCAAACTGGCCCACAAGCACCGGACCACTGCAAAAACAAGCCCGGCTCATCCAATCGAATACCTTAGGATAACCGTCAGTCAACCGAATAAATCTTACCAACGGCATAAATGGCAGATTTTCTCAGGTTTCCCCGGAGCAGCCTCGGAGAAAGATGAACGCTACGCCGCTCTACGCGCCCTTAGCGCGGGCATCGTTGGCCCATCCGTCTCGATGATGTGAGTAAGCCGATCAACCGGCGGGAGTTTCGGAGGCGGGTTTCTGTGGCTTGTAGGCGTAACGGCGTTTTAAGGGCTTGATCACCAGGCCCATGCGGATCGCCTTGGCGGACGCCTTGACGCGCTGGACCGAGCCATCGATGACTGCGGTGACCGTCTGGATGTTCGGCCGGAACCGGCGTTTGGTCTTTCCGGTGACCTTCGTGCCCACCCCGCCGAGGTACTTGGCCTTCCCGCGGTGGGTGTACGTACAGCCGATCGAGGTTCGCCGGCCGGTGAAAGCACAGACTCGTGGCATGATAGTGGTCCTTAAT
>JAJUHR010000383.1 GCA_029267795.1 Planctomycetota bacterium | reverse complement strand
TGGAGGGTGGGGAAGTCGGGGCTTTGCCGCGTCACACCGGGGCCAAAGCCGATCTGCACCGCGGCCAGGGGCTTATCGGTCTGCGATTGCACGACAGTGGAGGCGGGTGGGGTGGGGAGCGGGGGAGTGACGGGGACTTGGGCGCGTGCGGGCATCGAAGCGAACAAGCGCTCCACGTGGGCGCGCACCTGCTCGGGGTCGACGTCACCGACCACAGCGAGCACGGATTGCGAAGCCGCGAGGCTGCGGCGGTGGAAGAGGCGCAGGTCCTCGGGCGAGAGGCTCGCGATGACCTCTTTGCGGCCTAGGGGCGACCGCGACCAGGGGTGTTGCTGGAAATAAGCTTCGCGGAAGCGCAAGACCAGCTCGTCGGACCAGGTGTCGGCCTGCCGTTCGACCGCGGCCAGCAGCAGCGGCTGGATTTTCCCCCATTCGTCGTCGGGGAAAGTGGGGTTGAGGGTGACGTCGGCGAGGATTTCCAACACGGCGGGCCAGTCCTCGGCCAGGCACACGCCACGGGTGTACCAGGTGTTGTTGCCGCAGTCCGCCTCGAGCGAGCCGCCCAGGTTTTCGATCTGCTGCGCGATCTCTTGGGCGGTGCGCGTGGCGGTCCCGCGGGTGCGCATGGCGCTGACGGCGTAGGCGATACCCTCGCGGCCCGGCGCGTCGGCGAGCAGCCCGCCGAGGTGGTAGACCTGCATCGCCACGGCGGGGACGGTGGTCGTGCGGCCGACGATCAGCCGCAGGCCGTTGGGCAGGGTGTAACGCTGCAGGGGTTGGATTTCGATCGGGCGAGGGGTCTGCGGTTGTGTTGTGGCCAGAGCGGAGAAGCGTTCCACGATCACTGTGTTGTCAAGGTTGACTCGTTCGGTATCGACCGCGGCAGCTTCGGGCGGCGTGGGCGGGCGGGTCAGTGGCATGGGCGGCTGGTCTTCGGGGGGTGGCAGGAGCGTGATCGCGATCAGGTGGCCGGGGTCGAGGAATTTCTCGGCGGCGGCTTTGACTTCGTCCACGGAGAGGGACTGGATGGCCTGGGAATAACGGCGCAGGTAGTCCGGGTCGCCGGTGCCGATGGTATCGCTGGCCAGCCGCGCAGCGATGTCTTGCGCGGATTGGGCCTCCAGCACCACGTCGGCGAGGATGGTGCGCTTGGCGCGGGCGAGCTCCTCGGGGGTCACCGGTTCGCTGCGGAGGCGGTCGACCTGCTCGAGGATCGCGGCCTTGGCCCGCAGGATGGCTTGGTCAGCCGCGGAGGCGGCGGGGTTGCCTGCGTCGGCGCCCGTGGCGGAGGCGGGGCCTTCGGGCGTGGCGACCTCGGCGTCGATGCCGAAAAATCCCTCGCCCCAAGCGAAGCTGAGGTTGTACGAATGCACGGTGTTGACGGCTCGCTGCTCGTCGCGGACGGTGCGCGTCAGGCGGCTGGATTCCCCTTGGCCGAGGATAACCGCCAGCAAGTCCAGGGCGTAGTCGCCCTCAGCAGCCAAGCGGGTGCCCGGCCAGGCCAGGCGCAGGCGTGGCTTGTCGATGCCGGCGACCCCGGTGACCCGCCGCTCGCCGATGGGGCTTAGTTCCACGGGGAATTCCACGGCGGGCAGGTCGCGCGGCTCGACGCGGCGCCACAGCTCGGCTATACGCTCGACGACCCGCCGGCGGTCGATATCGCCCGCCACGACGAAGACCATGTTGTTGGGCACGTACATGCGGCGGTAGAAATCAGCGATCTGATCGCGGGTGATCCGAAGGAACTCGTCGAGGTAGCCGATCGTCGGATGGCGGGCCGGGTGGAGGCTGTAGCGGGCCTGCTGCGTGAGCTTCCACAGGATGCGGTCGGGCTCGCCCTGGCCCATCTCGAATTCGCGCTGGATCACGGAGCGTTCACGCCGGTACTCCTCCTCCGGGATCAGGCTGTGTTGCATCCAGTCGGTGATCAGGCCGATCGCCCGCTCGGCGTGTGGCGAGGTGGTGTTGATGTAGTAGTGGACGTTGTCGAGGCTGGTCGCGGCGGTGGTTTCGGCCCCGATGGCGCCGAGGATTTCGTTGGATTGTTCCTCAGATCGGGTGGTGGTCGTGCCGGCGGAGAGCAGGTGCTCCAGGAAATGGGACAGGCCAGCGCCGGCGTCATCGCCTTCGTAAATCGAGCCGGTCTTCACCCAGACTTGCACAGACACCACGGGGGCGGCGTGGAGCTCTTGCGCGATCACGATCAAGCGGTTGGGCAGTTCAACCATGAGGCGGTCCGGCCGATCCTGCAGCACACGGTACGGGGCTTGGGGCC
>JAJUHR010000457.1 GCA_029267795.1 Planctomycetota bacterium | reverse complement strand
GGTTGACCGCGGCGATCCGGCCGTCGATCCCGCTATACAACTCGCTGGTGGCCTTGACGGACTCGATCTCGCCGAACGCTTCGCCCGCCTTGACGGCGCCGCTGCGCTTGACGATGTCCACGAACGTGATGTCGGTGAGCGCGTCGACCGCAAAGCGTGTCAGGCCTATCACGACCAAGCTCCCTTCGCGCTTGTGCCATTCGTGGGTCTCGGTGTACCTGCGGTCCTCCGGCACGATCATCGCGTCCGACTCCTTCACAGGGTTTTCCTCAAAGGTTTCCATGCTTTGCTGTCGGCGCACGGTCTGCGTTGGGGGGTGTTTGGGGTGTTGCCCGCCGGGGGGCTAGGGGCCGCGGCATGCCGGCGGGGGGTAGCGTTCCGCTGCGGTCAAGCTGCCGGGCTCGACTGGGCCCACTTGATCAGGATATCGGCGACCTCCGGGCGCGTGAACTCGCTGGGGGGGCGGTGGCCGCCCTTGAGCATCTCGCGCACCTTCGTGCCCGCCAGGAACACCCGCTCTTCGGGCGAACTGTTGGTGGTCTTGTCGCTGGCCATCCCGCCGGTCTTCTTGCAGTAGAACGTGTTCTCGAACTTAAGGATCTCGATGCCCAGCTCGACCTGGTCGAACCGGTCGAAGATCTTTTGCGCGTCGTAGGTGCCGTAGTAGTTGCCCACGCCGGCGTGGTCGCGGCCGACGATGAAGTGCGACACGCCGTAGTTCTTCCGCGCCAGCGAGTGCAGGATCGCTTCGCGCGGGCCGGCGTACCGCATCGCGGCGGGCATCACGCTCAGCATCGTGCGATTGAGGTTGTAATACTTCTCGATCAGGACCTTGTAGCACTCCATCCGCACCTCGGCCGGGATATCGCCCGGCTTGGTCTCGCCCACCAGGGGGTGGATCAGTAGGCCGTCGGTTATCTCCAGGGCGCACTTGGTCAGGTACTCGTGCGCCCGGTGGATCGGGTTGCGCGTCTGGAAGGCGGCCACCGTGTTCCACCCGCGCGACCTAAATACCTCACGCGTCTTGGCGGGGGGCAGGCGGTGCTCGGTGAACTGCTCGCCCGGCTGCTTTTCGGGCGTGACCGTGATCACGTCGATCGGCCCGGCCACCAGCCAGTCGCCCTCCTCCTGCACTGCCTTGACCCCCGGGTGCGCCGGGTCCTCCGTGGCGAACACGTTCGGGATCTCCAGCTTTTTGTTGTGGGGGTAGACCTCCGTGACCTCGATCACCCCGAGCAAAGTCCCGTCCGGGTGGTATAACGCCGCCCGCGCGCCCCGGGAGACCTTGGGCTTCGCCTCGCCATTGACCGCCAGCGTGATCGGGATCGGCCAGATCGTCCCGTTGGCTAGCCGCATGTCCCGACAGATGCTCTCGAAGTCGGCCTGGCCCACGAAGCCCGTCAGAGGGCTGTACGCCCCGATGGCGATCATCTCCAGGTCGCACGCCTGCTTGGCGCTAAGCGTGATCTTGGGCAGCTTCGCGGCCTCGGCCTTGAGCGCCGCGGCTTTGGGAGCGTCGACGATTCGGTTCACCAGTTTCCCCCCGTGTGGTGCGATGATGGATGCGGATGAGCTCATATGGGTTCCTGTCCTCCAGATT
>JAJUHR010000331.1 GCA_029267795.1 Planctomycetota bacterium | reverse complement strand
TGACCTTCGTGCCCACCCCGCCGAGGTACTTGGCCTTCCCGCGGTGGGTGTACGTACAGCCGATCGAGGTTCGCCGGCCGGTGAAAGCACAGACTCGTGGCATGATAGTGGTCCTTAATAGGCAACCCGTTCCGTCCACGCCCGTTCGAAGCGTGGAAGGAAGGGGAAGTATTGTATTCGTCCGTCTATCGGCCGCAACCGAGCCACCTTCGGAAGGTTTCGCCCTGGTGGGCGGGGGGGGGCGGGGGGGCGGTGAACCACTTGGCCTATCCAAGGGTGAAGAGGTAGTTACGGCGGAGCCCTGCACCTGCCGCCGGGGGCCGGCGGGGGATACAATCTCATGCCGTTCCGGCCGTTCCGGGGCGGGGGCCGGCATGGGTGAGGGCTGGCCGCGGACGATCGGAGCTACAGGCTGAACCAGACGAATCGCCAGATCACCACGGTTGTTCAGGAGCGCGCGATCCTCGTGGCGTGCCTGCTGCCGGGCCACGAAGCGGACCCGCACGACCCGCTGGGGGAGTTGCGCAGCCTGGCGGACACCGCCGGAGCGCGGGTGGTCGATGAGTTGATACAGAACCGCCCCAAGCCCGACCCGGCGACGTTCATCGGCTCGGGTAAGGCCCACGAGCTGGCGGAGATGGCCCGCACCCACCGGGCGGACGTGGTGATCTTTGATAACGACCTGTCCCCCTCGCAGATCGCCAACGTGGAGGAGGTCGTGCTGTGCAAGGTGCTGGACCGCAGCGAGTTGATCTTGGACATCTTCGCGGCCCGAGCCCGCACGCGTGAGGCCAAGCTGCAGGTGGAGCTGGCGCAGCTCGAGTACACGTACCCGCGGCTGCGGGCGATGTGGTCGCACCTGGAGCGGATCGTCGGCGGAGCGCCGACCGGCATCGGCACCCGCGGCCCGGGGGAGCAGCAGCTGGAGATCGACCGGCGGATCGTCCAGCGGCGCGTCGGCGAGCTGAAGCGCGAAATCGCGCTGATCCAGCAGCGCAAGCAGCGGGAGGTCGCCCAGCGTAATCGGGATTTCTTCACCGTCGGCCTGGTGGGGTATACCAACGCGGGTAAGAGCACGCTGTTCAACACGGCCACGGCCGGCGAGGCGTATGCGGATGAAAAGCTGTTCGCCACGCTGTCGACCCGCACGCGGCGGTGGGACCTGGGCGGGGGGGACTGCGCGATGCTGTCGGACACGGTCGGGTTTGTGCGGGATCTGCCGCACCACCTGGTCGCCAGCTTCCGGGCGACTTTGGAGGAGGCGGTGCACAGCGACCTGCTGCTGATCGTCCTGGACGTGTCGCACCCGCGTGCCCGGCAGCAACTGGACACGGTGATGCGCGTGCTGGACGAGATCGGCGCCACCGAGCAGGAGCGGCTGCTGGTTTTGAACAAGGTCGACCGGCTGGAGCACAACGCGGACCTGCTCGTGTTCGAGCGTCAACACCCGGGATGCGTCGCGATCAGCGCCAAGACCGGCTGGGGATTCGAGGGTCTCGTGGAGCGGGTGCGTGCCGCCATGCGGGGCGAGGTGCAGACCTTACGGCTGGTGGTTCCGATCACCGATGGGAAGGCCATTCATTTGCTTGAGAACCGCGCCGAGGTGCTCGAGCGGACCTACGAGGACAAGCAGGTGGTGTTCCGGGTTCGGATCGGCACCCGGCAGCTGCAAGAGCTGCGAGCGTTGGGTTCGCGCGTACGCGTCATCGACGGCGATGGCAACGGGCCTGCGTCGGCGGGCATGCCTCTGAGCCAGACCGGGGCGGATCGTAGCGAGCGCCCGGCCTCATGAGGCGCGCGGAGAGTCTGCGGCAAGTGCCACGGGGTGTGACGCGCGGTCCCCCAGCGGTCCGAGGGGGCGCGTCCGCGGGCTGGTGCCGGTACCATAGGGAAGGTTGAGCGAGCTTGAGCGGCCCGGTCGCACGGCAACCCCCCCCGAGTTTCGCGTGAACGCTGAGTCTTTCTTCGATCGCCTGGGTCAACTGTTCCGGCGCTTCCAGACCTACCCGTGGTGGGTGGTGCTGCTGGAGCTGACGGCGATCTGGGCGCTGATCTACATCGTCACGCGGTTTTTGCGGGGGACGCGTGGGGCGGGCGTGATCAAGGGCGTGACCCTGGTGCTGGTGATCAGCACGCTGTTGATCCAGCTGCTGGGCAACGACCCGGTGTTCGAGCGGCTGAACTTCCTGTACCGCAACTTCCTGGGTTACGCGTCGATCGCGTTGATCATTGTGTTTCAGCCGGAGCTGCGCCGGGCGCTGGTGCGTCTGGGGGAGGCCCGGTTGTTCCGAGGGTCGGGGCTGCGTCGGGCGCGGGCGGTGGAGGAGATCGTTGGGGCGGCGTCGTACCTGAGCAAGAACCGCGTGGGGGCGCTGATCGCGGTGGAGCGTGAGGTGGGCTTGGGGGGGATCGTGGAAGCGGGCACGAGGTTGGACGCGGTGCTGAGCCGGGGCCTGATCGAGACGATCTTTTGGCCGGGCAGCGCGTTGCACGACATGGGCGTGGTGATCCGCGGTGACCGGGTGGTGGCTGCGGGGGTGCAATTCCCGCTGGCGGAAGGCGAGGAGTTCGGGCCGGGGTTGGGCTCGCGGCATCGCGCGGCGGTGGGGCTGTCCCAGGAGACCGATGCGCTGGTGATCGTGGTTAGCGAAGAGAGCGGGACCATCAGCCTGGCTGAGCGTGGGCGGCTGACCCGGCCGCTGACGATCGACGATTTGCGTACGCTGCTGGTCAGGGGGCTGGGGCAGGTCGAGATGCC
>JAJUHR010000018.1 GCA_029267795.1 Planctomycetota bacterium | reverse complement strand
TGCAGAAGATCGTGGCCAGCGCCCAGGAGGTGGCGGGGATGATCCAGTCGATCGCGGCGGCGGCGGAGGAGCAGTCGGCCGCCAGCGAGCAGGTCAGCCAAGGCGTCGATTCGATCGCGTCGGTGACCCGTCAAGCCTCGCAGGGCGCCTCGCAGGCCTCCGCCGCGGTCTCGGACCTATCGGTCAAGGCCGAGCAACTGCAGGCCCTGGTCAGCCGCTTCAAACTTGATACTACTGGGCAAGACTCGCTCCCAGCTACACCACCACAACAACCTATCAAAACAGCGGCTTGAACCTCGATCGAGCCGCTTGACCAAGCCGCTGGACACAAACATCAAGCCAAAATAAACGACTTACCTCCTTCGGATGCACCGGGATCCCTCACGGGCCTGGTGCTTTTTCTACAAGCGGTGAAGGTCGCGGCCTATGGACTGAACCCATGGGCTGTGAAAGCAATGCCCGGTAAGACAGAGGTTCAACCCGCTTTCAGTGCCGCCCGTGGTTTCGGGGCGTTCTTCGCGGCGTACTTGGCGGCGGCGGCTTGGCCCTTCGTCACCGCTTCGGTGATCGCGTCTAACCAGCCCTTGAGTTTCTGCTGAGCCTGGGGCAGGTACTGCTCCGCGGGCGCCAGCGCCGGTAGCCAAAGCCGGTCCCACTCCACGCTGAGGTACCCGCTGTACCCGACGCCCATGAGGCGCTGGATGAACGCCTCGAGGCCGACGGTTCCCTCGCCCAACGGGACAAACCCGCTGCCCTCGCCCACGCGCGTGTCTTTAACCTTGGCCAGACGGATCCGGGTGTTGAGCATGGGGACGGAGACGCTGGACGGCTCGCCGCTGGCCGCTGCGTTCGCCACGTTCCAGCAGACGCCGATCATCGGGTGGTTAACCGCGTTGATCAGGTGCCACCAATCCTTGGCCTTGGTGAAGCTGCCGGTATTCTCGAAGAGGATCTGCACACCCAGTTCTGCCGCTTGGTCCGCCAGCGGGCCAACGCGGTCCGCGATGCGCTGCAGGACGGCTTGGCGGTTCTCCCCGGGGGCGACCTCTGAGCCGAAGACCCGCACGAACGCGCAGCCGATGCCCACAGCCAAATCAAGGCTCGCACGCACTTGCTGGATGGCCTCGCGGGCGGCGGAATCGTCGCGGTGGTGCAGCAACAGCGACGTGCTCAGGCAGACCGGCTCCACCCCGTGGGCGCTGAAGGCGTGGCGCGTCTTGCTGGGGTCGCTGAGCGCCGGGTCGCAGGCCAGGTTGGCACTGCCAGGCCCCAAGGTCCGCAACTCCACGCCGTGATACCCCATGGCCTGGGCCTGCTGAGCGACCTTTTCCAGGGTCCACTCAGGGCAGGCCACCGTGCTGAACGCGAGTTTGATCGGCATATCCAAGTCCCTCATCGGCGACGGCACCGGCCGTCTGGGCAACGGGGCGTCACAACGCGGGGGGTAAGGTAATCCATGCCGCCCAGCCTTGCCAGCAGCAGGGGACCCGCCGGCGGGGTTAAGATACGGCCCACACGCCTCCCTCGAAAGGACCAGCCGCCATGCAGACCTCGGAATTGCTGCACTATAGCTTTCGCGCCCGGGACCCGGAAAAGCTTGCCTTCTGGTACGCCGACCTCTTCGAGGGCCAGTTCTTCGTGCACCCGGTGATGACCGGGCTGGGGCTGATGATCGTCAAGATCAATCACCCCGAGGCCCTGCTCCATGGCCTGCTGGAGTTCTGGCCCTGGGACGTGGCGTGGGACGGCCGGGCAGCGGTGTTCCGCAAGATCCAACCCCGGCCCAGCCCAACTTCCTACGGCCACGTGGCGGTCAAGGTGAAGCTCGACACCCCGCAGATCATCGCCGAGCTGAATCGCCGCGGCATCCCCCACCGCATGGAGCCCCGCGGCCCGGGCGTCTCGATCCCCGTCATCGACGACCCTGAGGGCAACATGATCGAGCTGTTCCCCAACATCGACCACATGGACGTCCCGCCCCAATTCTTGGTCAGTCGCGACCAAGCCGAGGGGGTGATCGCCCAGATCAAGAGCGAGTTTCAAAAGACCCTCGCCACTCGCGACCCCGCCTTGGGATACCCCTTGATGCCGTGAGCGTCAGCGGTGTAGGTAGTTCCAACAGGATCGGAGCTATGCCACCTGGACGGTTTCGACCGCGGGGCGGGCGGAGACCGGCTCGCCCTCGACGGTCAAGCCCAGGACCGCCAGCGGGCCGTGCGGCTTGCGGGCTTCTTCGGCCAGGCGTCGCTGGGCCAACGGGTTCGCGTACGTGTTGAACACCATCGCCTTGATCGTGCCCCACATCCCGCCGAAGCTGGAAAACGTGTGGTGCACCGCTGAGGGTTCGTACCCACAGTGGACCATGCACTGCTGACACGACGGATTGCCGCTGGCCCGGCCGTAGCGGTCCCAATCCGTCTGCTCGATCAGTTCGCGGAACGTGTCGGCGTAGCCGTCCTGCAGCAGGTAGCACGGCTTCTGCCAGCCGAAGATGTTGTACGTCGGGTTGCCCCAGGGCGTGCACTCGTAGTCGCGCTTGCCCATAAGGAATTCCAGGTACAGCGGCGATTGGTTGAACCGCCAGCGACGCTTGCGGTTGGACAGGATCATCTCGAATAGCTCGTGCACCTTGCGGCGCTCGCGCAGGAAGCTGACCTGGTCCGGGGCCTTGGGGTACGCGTACCCGGGGGAGACCATCATGCCCTCGACGCCCAGGTCCATCATGTCGTCGAAGAACTGCCGGACCGCGTTCGGGTCGGCCCCCTCGAACAACGTCGTGTTGGTCGTCACGCGGAAGCCCCGTCGCACCGCCTCGGCGATCGCCTCGACCGCGACCTTGTACGTGCCCTCGCGACAAACAGCGAAGTCGTGGTGCTCCTGCGTCCCATCCATGTGCACGCTGAAGGTCAGATATCGACTAGGCTTGAACAAGTCCATCTTCTGCTTCAGCAGCAGCGCGTTCGTGCACAGGTACACGTACTTCCGCCGGGCGATGATCCCCTCGACGATCTCTTGAATCTTCGGGTGCAGCAGCGGTTCGCCGCCGGGGATGCTCACCATCGGTGCCCCGCACTCGTCCACCGCGCGGAAGCACTGTTCGGGGGTCAATTCCTGCTTAAGGATGTAGGCCGGGTATTGGATCTTGCCGCAGCCGGCGCACGCCAGGTTGCAGCGGAAAAGCGGCTCGAGCATCAGCACGAGGGGGTAGCGCCGCCGGCCCGCCAGTCTCTGCCGCAGCACGTATACCGCCACGGTCCACATTTGCGAAATCGGCACCGCCATGACGTTCCCCGCTCCCCTCTGCTTCCCCAACGGCATCGGCCCACGACACCGACTAATCAACATTATCGCTCAGGGCACCCCACCTGCAACCACCGCAGCTCGACCCTATGGCGGCAACCCCTGATGTTTCGGTCTCTTCAGGGCGCATTGGATACAATCTGACTGTCATTTTAATATTTTAGGATTCGCGTATGCCGCCAACCGCTGCCCCCGTTGCCACCGGTGAGATCCAAACCCACGGCCTCAAGGCCCGCCTGATGGTCGGGATGGAGGTGCACGTGGAGCTGGCCACGCGCTCCAAGATGTTCTCCCCCGCTCCGAACGTGGCGCACCCGGACTTCCACGACGCCGAGCCCAACACCCTCTGCGACCCGATCGTGCTGGGCATGCCGGGTGTGCTGCCGGTGATCAACAAGCAAGCGGTGGAAATGGCGATGCTGGTCGGCCTGGCGCTGGGCTGCCGGATCGCGCGCATGACCAAGTGGGACCGCAAGAGCTACTACTACCCCGACCTGCCGAAGAACTACCAGATCAGCCAGTACGACCAGCCGCTGTGCGTGGACGGGGCGGTCGAGGTGCCGGTCACCGACGAGCCGGATGCCCCCACCCACACCGTCCGCATCATCCGCGCCCACCTGGAGGAGGACGCCGGCAAGCTCCTGCACGAGGCCCCCGGCGGCACGAAGATCGACCACTCGATCGTGGACCTGAACCGCGCCGGTACTCCGCTGCTGGAGATCGTCACCCACCCGGACCTCGACTCGCCCGAACTGGTCGTCAGCTTCGCCCAACTGCTGCGCAACACCTGCAGGGCCCTGGGCGTCTCCGAGGGCGTCATGCAGCGGGGGCACATGCGGTTTGAGCCGAACATCAACGTTGTGATCGAGAAGGACGGCCGAACGTACAAAACCCCCATCGTCGAAATCAAAAACCTCAACAGCTTCAAGGCCCTGTACGCTGCGGTGAAGTTCGAGTTCCAGCGGCAGATCGACGAATGGCTCGAAACCGGGCGGGTCATGGGCGCCGGCATGAAAGCGACCCGCGGCTGGGACGATATCGACCAAGTCACCGTCCCGCAGCGCCAGAAAGAAGACGCCCACGACTACCGCTACTTCCCCGATCCGGACCTGGTCCCCGTGGTCGTTAGCGACGAGTGGATCGCCTCGGTCAAAGCCCACCTGCCCGAACTGCCCCTGCAGCGGCAAAGGCGATACGTCAGCGAGCTTGGGCTTGGCGTCAAGGACGCCCGCGCCCTGATCGAGGAGCGCGAGGTCTGCCAGTTCTACGAGCGGGTGCTCGCCCTGGGCGTGGACCCTAGGCGTGCCGCTGCAATGCTGCTGAACAACGGCGCCAAACGGGCCAACGAACGCGGGTGCCTGGTCAGCCAGCTGGGCATTACCCCGCCGCAGATCAAGGGGATCGTGGACCTGCTCCAAGCGGACAAGATCGGCTCGACCGCGGCCGATGAACTCTTCGGCCTCTGCTGCGAGTCGCCCGAACCCGCCGAAGCCCTGGCCCAGAAGCACGGCCTGCTGCAGGTCAGCGACACCGCCGCCCTGGAGGGCTACGTCGACCAGGTGCTGGCCAACCCCAAGAACGCCAAGATCGTCGAGGACCTGCGCGGGGGCAAGGACAAGGCCATCGGCGCCCTGATGGGCCAGATCATGAAACTCAGCAAGGGCCAGGCCAACCCCAAGCTCGTCACCGAGCTGATCAAGAGCAGGATCACCGGCGGGTAACCAACCCCTGTAAAGCAATCCCGGCCCCACCGACCGACTCTGAGCCGGGTATCATCCCGGGCGTGGCATCAGACCAGGTCAACGCCCCCGCGATCGATCCGGGCATCCCACCCTCTAAGCATCGGCGAACCAGGATTCCCGCCACGGGTACGGTCGGCCTGTGGGTGCTGACTGCCATCGCCATCCCGTGTTTCGTCACGCTGCCGTGGTCGCTGAGCCGATACGACATCCAGCGTTTTGAGGCGGACGTCGCGCTGGCTCCACCGAGCTGGGCCGAGCCGATGGGCACGGACCTGCTGGGCCGGTCGCTGTTGTGGCGGGTGCTGTTGGGCGGGGCGATCAGCCTGGGGCTGGGGGCGTGCTCAGCGGCGATCTCGCTGGTGATCGGCACCGCGTGGGGCGCCGCCGCCGGGTACCTAGGTGGGCGGGTCGACGCGGCGATGATGCGCTGCGTGGACGTCCTGTACAGCCTGCCCTATATCCTGCTGGTGGTCATGGTCAAGGTCGCCCTGCAGCCGGTGTTCGAGCGACTAGCGGGAGGCGTCCTGCCCACCGACGCCGCGGTCGGCGTGGCCCAGGTCGTGACCCTGCTGCTGGCGATCGGCGGGGTCAGCTGGCTGACCCTGGCACGGGTGGTCCGCGGCCAAGTGCTGAGCCTGCGGAGCCAGCCCTTCGTCGAGGCCGCCCACGCCTACGGTGCCGGCCCGGTGCGCGTGATATGCTGTCACCTGCTGCCGAACTTGGTTGGCCCGATCGCGGCGTACACGGCCCTGACGGTCCCCACCGCGATCCTGCAGGAATCGTTCCTCAGCTTCCTGGGCATCGGCGTGCAAGCACCGCTCCCGAGCTGGGGCAACCTGGCGGCTGACGGCCTGGGCGAACTGCACCTGATCGGCAGCCCCGGCATGCCGTTTCGCTGGTGGCTGCTGGTCTGGCCTAGCTCGCTGCTGGCGGCGACGCTGATGGCGCTGAACCTGCTGGGCGATGCCCTGCGCAACCGCTTCGACCCGCACGCCCCAGTCCGCTGAGCGCCGCGTGAACCGCGTCGGACGCCGCTACAAGGTGACCCCCGATGGAAAATCGCTTCGGATTCCGTGACTTCATCCTCGCCACCCTGCTGGCGGTGCTGATCGTCAGCGTCTGGCTGGGGATGAAGCAGTTCGACCGGCAGTTCGACCTCGTACGCTCGATCGACCGCAAGCTCGACGACCAGACGCGCGACCTAGCGGAGCTGAAGCGCGCCATCGCATCCGGGGCATCGCTCGTCGTGGCCAACCCCCACCCCGATGTGCCCCCGCCCGTGGTCCCGGCGGATCCCGACCCCTTCGCCCGCATCCGCGCCGCACACGCCCAGGCCGGGTACGCCGAGGGCGACTGGCTCGTCGACGCCTTCGCTGGCGGGGTCGCCAAGCTCACCCCCCTGCTCTCCGGCGACGTCTACGCCAGCATCGTCCAAAGCAACGTCGTCGAAACCCTGGCCACCCGCGATCCCGACACGCTCGAATGGGTCGGCCTGCTCGCCCGCAACTGGAAGATCAGCGACGACGGCCTGACGATCACCTTCCAGCTGCGCGACCACGTCACGTTCTCCGACGGTCAGCCGCTCGACGCCGACGACGTGGTGTTCACGTTCAACCTGATCATGAACGAAAAGATCGACGCGCCCCGCTACCGGGCATACCTCCGCACGATCGAGCGGGTGGAGAAGACCGGCCCGTACGAGGTCGTGTTCCACTACCGCGAGCCGTACTTCGAGGCGTTCGAGCTGGCCGCCAGCTTCGAGGTCCTGCCTGAGCACTTCTATTCGCGGTATGGCCCCGAGACGTTCAACCAGTCGGTCGGCCTGCTGCTGGGCTCGGGCCCGTACCGGCTCGAAGACCCCGCCGGGTGGAAGCCCGGGGCGCTCATCAAACTCGTGCGCAACGACCGCTATTGGGGCCTGCGCCCGGCGTTCGACCGGCTGGTGTACCAGGAGATCTCCAACGACGTGGCGCGCCTCACCGCGTTCCGCAACGGCGACATCGACATGTTTGCCGCCACCCCCGAGCAGTACCAGGAAATGCTCAAGGACACAGCCCTGGCCAGCCGCACGCAACACTTCGAATACCTCTCGCCCACCGGGGGCTACCGCTACATCGCCTGGAACCAGCAGCGCCGCGGCAAGCCCACCGTCTTCGCCGACAAGCGCGTCCGCCAGGCCATGACCATGCTCACCAACCGCGACCGCCTGGTGCAGGAAGTCATGCTCGGCTACGCCGTGCCCGCCACCGGCCCGTTCAATCCGCTAAGCAAGCAATCCAGCCCCAACGTCCGGCCTTGGCCTTACGACCCGCAGCGGGCCAAGGCCTTGCTCGCCGAGGCCGGCTTCACCGATCGCAACGGCGACGGCATGCTCGAATCCCCTTCGGGCGAACCCTTCGAGTTCAAGCTCACCTACCCCTCGGGCAGCGCTAACTACGAAAAGATGGTGCTGTACCTGAAGGACTCCTTCGCCGCCGCCGGCGTGGCCCTCGTCCCCGATCCGCTGGAGTGGTCCGTGTTCACCGATCGGCTGAAAAACAAAGACTTCCTGGCCATCTCGCTGGGCTGGACCAGCGGCATCGAGACCGACATCTACCAGATGTTCCACTCCAGCCAGATGGTCGAGGGCGGCGACAATTTCATGTCGTACAAGAACGACGAGCTGGACGAGCTGATCACCCAGGCCCGCCGCACCGTCGATGAGGCGAGTCGCATGCCGCTGTGGCATCGCTGCCACGAGATCCTCCACGAGGACCAGCCGTACACGTTCCTGTTCTGGGGCAAGAGCCTGCGGTTCATCGACCGCCGCATCCGCAATGTGCAATTGCTGAGGATGGGCCTGAGCCCCGACCAGGAATGGTGGGTGCCCCAAGCCGAACAACGCTGGAGCCACTGACCCCATGGAAGCCGACGAAACCAGCCCCTGGGGCCCGCTGTGTGGACCGAAAAACCAACCGCCGTTGGAAGCGAGCGGGGCTTAGAAAACCGAAAAAACCTCCCATGGTCCACTACGTCATCCGCCGGTTGTTCTTGATGATCCCCACGCTCATCGGGATCACCCTGGTCGTGTTCTTGACCATGGCGATGTCGCCGGGGGGTATCGGCGCCTCGCTGCTGGACACCGAAGGCTCGATGCGGCCCGAGGAAGCCAAGGCCCGCCGCGAGTACTACGAACGCCGCTACGGCCTGAACAAACCCCTGTACGTCCAGTACGGGCGCTGGCTCAACCAAATCTCCCCGATCGGGTTCACGCTCGACGAAGACGGCACGCTCGGCCGGCTGACGCTCAAATGGCCCGACCTGGGTGAAAGCTTCATCCGCCACCGCCCGGTGCTCGACGTGATCCTCGAGGCCCTGCCGATCACCCTGCTGCTGAACCTGACCTCTGCCGTATTGATCTACTCCATCGCCATCCTCTCGGGCATCTACGCGGCCCGGCACCGCGGCAAGCTGCTCGACGTGGGCACCGGCACCGCGTTCATCACGCTCTGGTCCCTGCCCACCATGTGGGTCGGCGTGATGCTGATCGGGTTCCTCGCCAACAAGGACTACCTGCCCCTATTCCCCACCGGCGGCGTGCACGACACCCTGGCCGACACCATGCCGTTCCTGCCACGCTGGGTGTCGGACCCCGCTACCGGCGCCGCGACCTTTCAGCGCGGCTGGCTGCTCGACACAGCCTGGCACCTGGTGCTCCCCGTGGCGTGCATGACCTACGGCGGCTTCGCGTTCCTCTCCAAACTCATGCGGGCTTCCGTGCTCGAAAGCCTCTCGGCCGACTTCGTCCGCACCGCCCGCGCCAAGGGGGTCTCCGAACGCGTGCTGCTCTTCCGCCACGTCTTGCGGAATAGCGTCCTGCCCCTGATCACCGTCGCTGCCGGCCTGCTCCCGAGCCTGCTGGGCGGCTCCCTCATCATCGAGTCGATCTTCAGCATCAATGGCATGGGCAAGCTGATGATCGACGCCATCGGCATGCGCGACCGCGAGCTGGTGCTGTCCGAGGCATTCGTGATCAGCCTGATCAGCTCGCTAAGCCTGCTCCTGGCGGACCTGTGTTACGCCGTGGCCGACCCGAGGGTGAGCTATGAGTAACGTGACGAGCTCGTCGATCCCCCTGACGCCGCAGCCCGCCGGGCCGGTGGCGCCCACCGTTCGCCGCACCCAGCCCCGCAGTTGGCTCGCCCGTGTGGTGCTGGACACCGTGGGGCGTGCCGGGGCGAAGGTCGGCCTGGTCTGGATCGCCACGATCACCTTCTGCGCCGTGTTCGCCCCGATGCTGGCCAACAGCCACCCCTTCCTACTCAAGATGGATGGCCGATGGTCCAGCCCGATGCTCCGGCACCTGACCCCCACCGACGTCACCCTGCTGGTCAGCTTCGCCGCTGCGCTCACCCTCTGGGCTCTGAAGCCGCTGCGATTCGCGCACAAAGCGGGGGCCCTGCTCGGCGTGGCAACGGTGACGCTGGGCCTCTCTCTGCTCTTCGTCACGCCCCCCAAGCTCGCCGTGCTGGAGCAATATCGCCAGGCCATCGAGCAAGGCCGCGTCGAATGGGCCGTCTGGGCCCCCGTGCCCTACTCCCCCAACGACCGCCAGCGCGACCGGTTCACCCCCGGCCGGCCGCACCCCTGGCAGCCCTCGCGCGAACACCCGCTCGGCACCGAACGCAACGGCGCCGACATCCTCAGCCGCATGATCCACGCCTCCCGCAACGCGCTGGCGATCGGCTTCATCGCCGAAGGGCTGTCCCTGCTGATCGGCGTGTTCATCGGCGGCCTGATGGGCTACTTCGCCGGCCCGATCGACCTGTTCGGCATGCGCCTGGTCGAGGTGTTCTCCTCGATCCCGCGGATCTACCTGCTGCTGACCTTCGTCGCCTTCTTTGGCCGCAACCTGTACCTGATCATGGTGATCATCGGCCTGACCAGCTGGGTCGGGTACGCCCTGTTCACCCGCGCCGAGTTCCTCCGCCTGCGCCAGCAGGATTTCGTCCAAGCGGCCATCGCCTGCGGCCTGCCGCTGCGGTCGATCCTCTTCCGCCACATGCTGCCCAACGGCATGGCCCCCGTGCTGGTCAACGTCAGCTTCGGCGTCGCCTCGGCCATCCTCGCCGAGAGCACCCTCAGCTTCCTCGGCCTGGGCCTGGTCGACGAACCGAGCTGGGGCGAATTGCTCAACCAGGCCTTGAGCGCCGGCGGCGGGTTCCACTGGTGGCTGGCCACCTTCCCTGGCCTGGCCATCTTCCTAACCGTCTGCGCGTACAACCTGATCGGCGAATCCGCCCGTGACGCGATCGACCCCCACCTCAAACGCGCCCCCGTTTGATCCAGCATCCACGAACCATGCCCCAGCAGCCCCTGCTCAAGATCGAAGACCTGACCGTCAGCTTCCCCGCCGACCGCGCCGCGGGCCCCCGTGCCTTCGCCGTGCAGAAGGTCAACCTGTCGATCTACCCGCAGCAAACCCTCGCCCTGGTGGGAGAATCGGGCTGCGGCAAATCGGTCACCGCCCTGTCGATCCTGCAACTGGTGGCCACGCCGCCCGGACGCTACGAAGCCGGGCGAATCTGGTGGAACCCGCCGAATGCCGACACCCCGCGCAACCTGCTCGCCCTATCCGAAAAACAGATGTGCCAGGTCCGTGGCGGCCAGATCGCCATGGTCTTCCAGGAACCGATGACCAGTCTGAACCCCGTCTACACCATCGGCGAGCAGATCATCGAGGCGGTCCTGCTACACCAGCAGGTCGACCGCCGCCGCGCGGTTCAAATCGCCGTCGAGGCGCTGACCGACGTCGGCATCGCGGAGCCCGCCTCACGCTTAAGCGAATACCCCCACCGCCTCTCCGGCGGCATGCGGCAACGCGTGATGATCGCCATGGCCCTGGCGTGCCAGCCCCGCCTGCTCCTGGCAGACGAGCCGACCACCGCCCTGGACGTGACGATCCAAGCCCAAATCCTCGAATTGCTCCGCGACCTGCAGGACCGGCGCCGCATGGCCATCCTGTTGATCACGCACGACCTGGGCGTGGTGGCCGAAAACGCCGACGTCGTCGCGGTGATGTACGCCGGCCGGATCGTTGAGTACGGCCCCGTCCATGCCGTGTTCCGCAACCCCCTGCACCCCTATACCCGCGGGTTGTTCGCGTCCATGCCCCTGCTCGGTAAACGCCATGGCCGGCTGGCAACCATCCCCGGGAACGTGCCCAACCCCGCCGATTTCCCGCCCGGCTGCCCCTTCCACCCCCGCTGCCCAGACGTGCGCGGGGACCCGCAATGTTCCACGACAGACCCGCCCCTGCTCGAAGTCGAACCCCAACACTGGGTCGCCTGCTGGCACGCCCCGAATCACACTCACGGGCAGCCCGCGCCCCCCGACGTCTCCTACCGGCGCCCATCCCCAGCCTCCACCGCGAACCACGCCACCGCGTAGTCCCACTCCTCGTCGAGGCCGTCCCGCCGGTTCACCTCGATCTGGTACCGCCCCGCGGGCAGATGCTGGGCAAATACGTGCTCCACGTTGTCTATCGTGCTCGAAGATTCCAAGCGCAGCTCGGGCGCCACGGCCCCCTCAGCAAGACCGCGATCCATGGCGTCGATGTCAACGCGCGTCAGTCTCAAGTCCAAATTCGCCAGCCGCGGGGTGTTGAGCCAGATCGGATTGCCCGTAAGCAGGTGGGTCGCCCGACGACCGTCGATCCGCCGATGCCAAACCAGAACCAAGCTCAGGTCGTCCACCGCTGTGGCGAATTCCAGGTCGTACGTGCGCCTGCCGCCCGGCTTCAGCGAATCGAACGACCACCCCCGCACGCCGGCTGCCGCGTCGGGTTCGCTGGGCCCGGCCATCAAAATTTTGTAACTTCGATCCACCCGCACGATGCCCGCGCCCAGGTGCTCGTCCAAGGGCTTACCCGGTTCGGGCGCCCAGCCTTGGGGTTTGACCGCCCCGGCCAGAAGCACCGCTTTGATCACCTCCGCCCGTTGTGCCCCGGGTACGTCCCCGCGCCGATCCGCCGCTTCGAGCAACCGGGCGACCATCGCCGCCACCACAGGCGTGGCCCCGCTGGTCGTCGACGTCGGGGCTACGATCTCCGGCTTGCACCGACCAGCGCCCTCGACCCGCGTGTACCCCCCGCTGCTCGTGCCGTCGGCCACCCCGACCGCGATCGCGTTGTACGCGCTGGCCAGCAGGGCCGGCACCCGCGAATGCGCGCCGTTGTCCACGCCCGCCACGATCAGCACATCCTCCCGATCGACCAGGTAGTCCACGCGTCGCAATGCGTCGGCTGTCGACCCATCGCTTTCGCCGATCCAACTGTGGCTGAACAACCGCCGGCCATCGGCATCCGGTGGCTGCGAAGAGCCGGTGCGCAGACCACCGGCCCCCAGCCAGTGGTTCGCCGCGTAGCAATACACCTCGTCGATGCCCGGTGCCAGCCCATTGCGACCGTAGATGACCTTCGCGGTGAACGTCGTGTGAACATTCCCAACGCTCGGCCCGCTGCGAGGGACGAAACTCACGCCTCGTAGCGCCGGGTCGCCGGCGTTCGGAAGGTAGTCCCCCCACTGCCCCTCGACGTGCCCAGCGGGAATCCCGCGCCCCGTCGGCGTGGCGCTCCCCGCCTGTTGCTTCAGCCGCAGCACCCCGATCGACTCACGCAGCGGCACCCCCTGGGCGCCGCCGAAGGCCCGCATCACTGTGGGCTTGACGTCCCACCAAAAGATCACCGCAACGAAACCCACAACACCCGCGATAACCACCGCGTACCGGACCCACCGGCTGTTTAGAACTCCCCACACCGGCCGCACCACCTGTTCGATCTGCCCTCCACCTATGCTCATCGGTTGATTCGAGTGCAGGAGCAAGGCTCCATCACCTAAGACGCCACACCGAACCGCAACCGCTACCTCCCGGATCCCTCCTACCCCAGCGATCCACGGGCAGCCACAGCGGTACCACGACGAATCGTTGAAGCATGGATACGGACCGCAACCCCACCCGCCCAGCCTTAAGACGCCCTGCGGCCGCGGTAATCCTCAAGGAGGCGATGGTATAGATCCACAGTGGCTTGGAATTGCCGATCGAAGGCCAGGTGTTCCCGCACATGCTGTGCCGCCGCCTCGCCCATGCGCCACAGGGCCTGCCGGTCGGACAGAAACCCAACCGATTCGCGGACGAACACCCCACGATCCACAGGAACCGTGCGTCCTGTGACCCCCTCGACCACTTGCAGCGAGCTCCCCCCTGTCCGGGTCCGGAGCACCGGCCGCCCCATGCACATCGCTTCCAGACTCACCAGGGAAAAACTCTCCACCTGGGAAGGCACCAACAACGCGTCGCATGCCGCGTAGTACCGCTTCG
>JAJUHR010000149.1 GCA_029267795.1 Planctomycetota bacterium | reverse complement strand
GCACCCCCAGCCACCCTCGCGCTGGATGCATCGCCAATCTGCAGTTCCACCCCGACCCACCCCACGTACGTCGTGTCCTGCACCGGCTGCTGATCGAACACGCTGGACTCGCTCCGCAGCGCCGTCAGGGTCACCACTCGCCCTTGCGGATCCGTCACCGTGACCACGATCCTCTTGAGCCCCGTCTCGTTCGGCTTGGTGTTTTTCGGGTTCTGCGGGTTGGCATACGCAACGGTCACCTCCCGCGTCCAGCCGCTGGTGTTGGCGACCTCGCTGCCATCCTAGCTCTTCAGCGGCGATTCGGCCCACCAGTCGTAGTCGTCCACGTCGTCGTACGCCGCGCGGGACCCCGCCGATTCCCCCGACTCCCTGCCCAGCACCGGGGCCTCATCGGGCTCTTGATACCGCGTCTGGAGGATCTCGCTCATCAGCTGCTGCGCCAGGGCCGGACCCAGCAACCGCGACGCCCGGACCCTCTGGGATTGCGACGACCCGCCCAAAGTGGTCAGCGCCGCCACCACCATCACGCCGACGATCACGATCGACATCATCGCCTCGATTAGCGTGAACCCAGCCGATCTGTCTGAGTTGCTTCGCCGCATCCTCAGCTCTCTCGCAACAAAACTCATTTACTCTTCAGCCGGCGGGACCGCGATCATGAACGCCTCGCACGCCCCCACAACGCCCGTGTTCGCGCATATCTGCTCCGACGCGCTCAGACTCGAGCCGTTCCACCGCATGCACTCGACAGCGCTGGAGTACTTAAGCAAAATCCCCACGAAGATCTCGCTCCCCGTCAGGCCGGGGCGCGTCTGCACCCATTTGACCTTGTTCCCCAGCCCCGGGCCAGCCTGTTCGCTAGACCAACCGCTCCCGTCCCAGACCCGGTAGAAGCAGTTGTTGACGTTCTGCCTCCCCCAAACCGCCAGGGCCTGGCCACCCTCAGGGGAGTACGCAACGTCGAACGGCCGTCCTTCGGTGTCAGGCACACCGGTTTCTACGGTCATAGGGCTCCCCCACGACGACCCGTTCCACACCGCCATCTTGACCGCCGAGGCTCCGTCGAGCGTGCCAATAATGATCTGATTATTCGTGGGGTCGGACGCCATCCTGAGCCACTCAGCTTCCGTACTGCCCCCCAGGCTCGGCCCCGTGTATTCCTGCGACCAGGAACTCCCATTCCAGATCCGGTACTCGAAGGACATCACCCCCAGCGCAGTCCAGGCAACCAACGCCCGCCCGCTGATGCCCTCGTACACCGCTGTGATCCCTTCCTTGTCCGCTGCCTTGGCGTTGCTTTCCAGCAAAACGGAGTTCGTCCACCCCGTACCGTCCCACACTGCCGCCGCCACGTCCCGGTTGCTGTCCAACACCACCAGCAGCACCTCGTCGGAACGGGGCTTGGGGACCAGGCGGAACCACCTGCCGTTCCCGCTCAGTGGCAGCGCCAGAGCCCCCTCGTTCGATAGTGACTGCCCGTTGTACGTGCGATATCGAAACGAGCTGCTGCCGGCGTACCGATACACGATCAGCAGTTCCCCCGAAGACTGCTCGTAAGCTATGTCAAACCGCCTTTCGCTGTCGGCGCCGCAGTCGCTGGTGACCTGCGACACCGCCGACCACGAAGAGCCGTTGAAAATCTGCAGGCTGATTTCATCGTCGTCGTCGAGCACCCCCGCGGCGATCTCGTCGCGGTTCGGGCAGCTGGCCGCCACCACCCATTGGGCCTTGTCGCCGATGTCGTTGGCGGCCCCTTCCTCCGACCACTGCGAGCCCGTCCACGTGCGGTAACCCGGTGCGGTGGCACCGGATTTCCCATACACCACCAGCGGCGCCACGCCCGCAAGCCCCGGCATGGTTCGCAGCAGATACGTGAAATTCAGCAGGTGCACGCCCTCAGCAAGGATCGCCTCCGGCCCGTTGTTAAGCCGGCGCGTCAGGGGATCGCCCTCCACCCCCGACCAGGCGTAGCTGATCGTGTCGGCCCCCCCGTCACCCGTCAGGTCGGGCACCGTGAACGTGACCGATTTGTCATCGAGCGACTCGACGCTTTGCGCTAGCCCCAGCTCAGCGGTCAGATCATCGATCAATTCCCTTGCTTCCGCAGTCTTGGCGGTCGATGATCTACCACCATCGATCGCCCGCGAGCTCAGCAGCACCACCGACGTCATCGACCCCATCAGAACAGCGATCACCACCGTCGCCAGGACAACTTCGATCAGCGTCGCCCCGACTCGCCCAGCGTAAACGCCCGCGTGAACCCGCGTCCCGTCAGTGGTTGGTTTACTTAGAACGTATTGCGTTAGAGTGTGCAGGCTTTGACATGGGGGTGGCTGGGGCAGAGCGTAGCGATGCCCCGGTTTTTGCCGTGATGTCGCTTCGCTCCACCACAGCAACCGCTGCGCCCCGCCACCGGTGGACCTGCCTCGGATCATGGGATCGTCGCCCGACCTGAGTCCGCGTTCAACGACACGGTTCTCTCGGTTACCCCGCACTGGACCACCACCGTCCCGCCGCTGTCTGGGACGCCGTGGCCGTTGAAGACCACAGCCGCGTCACCTCCCAGCGCAGCGCTGACCAGGGTCGAACCGTAAGGCGCCTCGCCCAGCGCCACCGAATACTCGCTCGCCGAGCTGTTCAGGCCCGGGATGGCGGAAACCTGATATCGATTGTTGGCCGGGTCGAAGCTGACCGTGACGCTGCTGCCGGTGGTCTTCGCCTCGCTCCTGGCCAGCGCCAGATCGGCCGCGACTCGCCGCGCCGCGTGGTCCGCTCGGTACCGCGCCAGGGCTTGGCCGTACCGACCCATAGCGATGCCGGTCATCACCGCGGCGATCACGACTACGATCACCAGCTCGATCAGCGTGAACCCCGCGGATCGCAGGTTCCCGAGATGGGTTCGGCGCCATCGCTCCATGGTTCACCGTCTCTGCGCGACGCCCCCTGCTGCGGCCGCGGCAACGACCCCTCGGCGGAAACGACAGCCGCTGGGCCTCCCACTTGTATGAGCAAGGGGGCCCAGCGGAGAGGTGGATGCCGCGTGGAGAAAAACTTGTCGCTGCCTCAGGGCCTCAGCCGCACCAGCCCCGTTCGCCGGCTGCCGGCCTTGCCGGCCGCGCCGCGCCGCGATTCCGGGCCGAGGGGGCCGTCCGGGGGGCTTAATTCCGGGGGGATCAATAGTCCTTGTAGAGCTTGCCAGCCTGATCGGTTTCGGTCGTGGTGTTGGCGTACAAGTTGCCCGTGTCTTCGTCGTACACCCACCCGGCCCCCGCATCGCCCGCGGTGTCCGTGAAACCCGTCGAGCCCTTCTCCGCGCCCACCTTCAACGCCGGAACTTTCCGGATGTACGGCCCGTAGATGAACGTGGAAGTCTTCGTGGCGTTCGTGTTGCCGTCGGCGTCACTGTAAAGCGTCAACTGATTCGCCACCGTGCCCAGCGCCGGGTAATCCCCGTTGTGTTCCGCAGCGTACAGCTCGATCGCGTTACGCAGCACCGCCAGGTCCGCAGCGATCGCGGAATCCGTCGCCCCAGCCGAGCCCCTACTCATGCGCGGGATCGCGATCGCCCCGATGATCGCGATGATCACTACCACAATCACCAATTCTACTAGGCTGAAGCCGCCTTGCCGCTTGAATGAAGTTTTTCGCATCTCGATATCCCTCGATCTACAAAACCTCCGGTCAGCCCCATTGCCTCCCGGGGGCCGATTGAGGCCCGCCATATATGTCGTCAAGAATCCTGGTAAGGATTACCTCGATCGGATTAAGTATTCATGTACCTGGTCTTGTGGGGATGGCCCGTACACGAGGGGGGCCTCAACGGCCAGAAAGATCGCCGGACTCGATCGCCAGCACCACTTGAGAATCGCCGGATCGAAACACCGCTTCGCGCTTGGTCAGCGACACTAACGTGAAACCGTCGATTTTCTGCCCGGTCCGGATCACCTTTTCCCCATCGAGGATCGCGTACCCGCCGCTGCCGGTCATCATCACCGCCTCCAGCCGATGCTTGTGCACGAACTGCGTCCCCGGGTCCGGTAAAAAAGCCGGCGGTGCTTCACTGTCGACAGGCCGACTCTGATCGAACCAGCCGGCCGGAGCGCAGAACGCGTCCTTCACCTCGTCTTCGGAGCCGCTCCACGCCTGATTGGAAAAGCCTTTAAGGTGTTCTGTCACGGGGTTCTTCGTCGGCCCGGCTACACCTTGTGTGGCTTGCCGTAAAGCCGATGAAGCGGCGGTAGCCTGCCCCGCCGAGGCTTGGCTCGGTTCGGTCAGGTCGTACCCGATCACCGCTCGGTCGATCGCCAGCCCCGCCACCGCCAGGACCGCCGCCGCACCCAACAGCATGTGCTTCTTGGTGGGTTTCATAGCCTCCAACAAGAAGCAAACGATATCTTCGTCTCTGCAGCAACCACGGGCCGGGGTGGACCCCACCACGCCTGAACAAATGGGACGGCTGGGGGGGCAACGGGGTTATCGGGCCGAGGCCGCCTCGGGCGCCGCGTACCAGATCATCTGGGCTTGTAGCTCCGCGGCCGAAGCGGTTGGGGCCGGGTCGCCCGTCAACGAGAAAGAAGTCAGCGTCACGTCCGGGCATCGGCGGCGCAGTTCACGCATGAATTGAGCGCTGGTCCGGTACGTGCCCACGGTCACCAGGAAGATCGGGACCGCCTCGTAGTGCGGGTCGCTCTGCACGCCGCCCGGTTGGATCGTCTTGATCACCAGCCCCCGCTCACCCGCCAGGCACGCTAGCTGGGCAAGCACCTGGTTCAGGTGACCCGTGGGCCTAAGCCGGACCGGCTCGGCCTCCAGCTCACGCCGCACCTGCGCCACCCGGCGTTCTAAATCCTCCATCTGACCGATCAGCCGCCGCTCCGTTTGCCGACGACGGTCCAGCTCGACCCGTTGCACCGCCGTGCCGAGAAAACGCTGCAAGGGGTCGTGAACCCCCGCGAAGTACGCCACCGCCGTGATCGCCAGGCACGCGGCGATCCCCGTGGCGTGGATCGGCCAATGCTTCCACCGGCCCCACCAGCGATTCGCCGACGTCTCGGTCATGGCGTGCCCCCTCCCGTGCCGCTAAGCGGGCACCGCAGCTCGAACGCGATCGCCGTGGAGGACAAGAACGGCTCGCGGTGGGTTTCGATCAGCGTCACGCGGTCGAACAAGCCCGACCCCTC
>JAJUHR010000273.1 GCA_029267795.1 Planctomycetota bacterium | reverse complement strand
GCACCAGCTCGTCGGCGGCCACCTGACCGCCGAGCAGCCCCAGCCCCGCCAACGTCCAAACGTGCTTTTTCAGGCTCCACGAGTTCATAAATAGCTCCTGCCCCCCGTTGGCATTCGAATGAACCGCGTGCTTTCTCCCCTCGAGCGGCTCGGCAGCACCGCTCTGCGAACCCCATGGCCCGATAGGCGAAGGCGGGGTTCGATGTTTAAACCTGTCTGGTCTACAGACCCCTAGATCGCTTATAGGTCAAACTTACGATTCACCGCCGATCGAGGTGAAGTGCAGTGCGTTATCGCTTCGTTTTTTTCGATTGCCCACCCGTTACAGATGGACTAGGGTGTTTATCGTTTGGGTATCAGGCGGTGGGGCTCGGGTTGGCTAGGGTCGAGCTAAGCGACGCCACGGCAAAACCGGGGTATCGCTGCGCTGGGCCCTAGCCACCCCTCATTTCAAAAACCCGTACACCCACCCAAACGAAAAATACCCAACCTATGGGATGCCGGCGTTCCAACTTGGAGGTGTAGCCGAGGCTGTCGTAGGGCGAATGGCGCCCCGAGGGGGGTTATCCAGGGGGACTGTCGGGGGGCCGTTACTCCTCGAGTGTGCGGGGCAGCGTCGAGGCGACCACCCGGATGGGGGCGTCTGAGCTGCGTTCGATGTAGAGGGTCGGGTCGGCGGTGGGCTGGACGGTGATGTCGAGCGTCGCCCGTTCCAGGACCAGCAGGCCGTCGCTGTTTTCCCGTCGCCGCAAGAAGAACTGGGCCTCGGTCACGTCGTCCAACAGGGGTTGCTCTTCCGCGACCACGCTGTCGGCCGGGGTGCGGATCAGCCATAGCTGATCGCTCTCGGCCCGGTATTCGACGCGGATCAGGTTTCCCCCCTCCTCCATCAACTCAAAGAAGTTGCTGGTGATCACGTTGCTGGCCGCGTCCAGGGTGACCGGCGGGTTGGCGGCGGCATCGGGCTCCAGCGGCCCGTGGGCCGAGCTGGTGCGGATCAGCGTCAGCAGGCGGTTGACGACCATGCGAGTGGCGGCCTGGGATGCGGCTTGGTCGGTCGCCGTGGCGTAGGAGCGGAAGCTGGCGTCCAGCGCGACCATCGTCGCGGTGAGCAGCACCGACGTGATCGCCAGGGCGATCAAGACCTCGACGAGGCTCAGGCCGCGGCGGCGGCGATCGAGCTGACGGCGTTCTGGGCCAGGCATGATGCTTCTCTCGTCTCGCGGGCGTGCCCCCGACGCCGGCGCTAATGCGCCCCCAACTCCGAGTACGTGGCCGCGACCGGCTTGATCTGGATCGGGCCGTCGATCCCGTCCGGCAACGCCAAGTCGGGGTCGTACCGCACCTGGATCATCCCCAAGCCTTGGGCGGGCAGCTCGGCCTCCAGGTCGCCCGAGGTCGAGGGGAAGTACCCCAGGGTGGTGTTGAACTGGGGGCTGGTCTCCCCGAGCACAGGCCCCGTGTTGCTCGTGGGCTCGAACGTCGTCAGGATCGAGCCGTTGATCTTGATCTGGCCCCGGGCGTCCAGCACGCCCGCCACGATCGTGCCCGAGAGCTCCACGGTTTCGTTCGGGTCGGTTGGATCGATGAACGTGCCCATCTCGACCGAGTAGTGCGGCGCGAGGATGGTGCTGCGTTTGAACAGGGCTTTTTCGGTCGAGTTGAGGTTCATCGAATCGTCGATACGGAACCGCGTGGTGCCGGTGAAGCTCAGCTTGTTGCGGACGTGGGTGTAGTTGGGTGGGGCGTCGCTGATCACGGACCCTTCGAACGTGCAGTTGTCGAACCGGACGTTGTTCGAAAGGGGCTTGGTATCGCTGACGGTGCTCCCGTCGACCGTGGAGGTCATGTCCGGGTACTTGGGCGTGCCGTCGGCTTCGGTCATGCCGGTGTAGTTGTAGTTCGGGTCCTCGTTGCCGACGGTGGTTTCCACGAACGTGACCCCGATGAACGTGCAGTTGCGGAACAGGGCGTTGGTCCCTTTGGGGATCGTGATGTTCTCGAAGGTCATGTTTTCGTACACCGGCCGGTTGTAGTAGTCGTAGGGGTGGGCTGCGCCGTAGGGCACCGACTCGAACTCGTATCTGCCCAGCGGCTGCGGCGATTCGGGGTTGTAGGGGTCGTACCCCGCGGCCTGCTGCTCCGCCTGGACCTGCAGGTCGCCCGTGGCCATGCTCCGGAACGAACTGACATCGAAGTCCGCCGGCTCGAAGCTGTGTACGGCGGTGTCGCTGGCCTGGAACGTCAGCGGTGCCTCCTCGTACCCCGGCTGGATCGGGCCTTGGAAGAAGTCTTGATAGGCTCCGCTGCCGTCGCCGTCCGGGTCGGCGGCGCCCAGGTTCCAGCTCTCCATGTCGGCGGTGACCTTCACCTCGCCGTAGACCTTCGCGTAACTGTCGTTGTTGTCGATCAGCCCGTCGTTGTAACCAGGACGGTCTGGATCCCCGAACGTGTCGATCAACTCGAACAGCTGCGCGGTGACGATGTTGGTGCTCGTGCCCAGCTCGTTGGCCGAGAGTTGGCCGTCCACGTTGGCGTCATAGTGGTTCAGGAAGAAGTCGTACTCGTCCACGTACCCGTCGTCGTTGTAGTCGTACTGCTCGGGGGTATCGATGCCCGTGGTCTCAGACGGGTTGGCCAGGTTGATCCGGTTATCCCCGTTGACGTCGTTGGTGATCAGCGTGGCGACCAGCGTGTCCAGGTCCGAGTCCAGACCGGCGTCCAGCCCGCGGAAGTTGCTCTCCATCTGGACGGGGTGGCCGTTGGGCAGGTTGGTCTCCAGGAACCGGCTGCCGATCGGACCGTCGATCATCACGTTTCGCCCGATCATCACCCGGCTGCGGGAGAGGATGGCGAACTTGATCTTCTTGTCCATCTTGAAGTCGATTTGCATCGCCCGGGCGATCTGACGCCCGTCGGGCCCATCCCAACCCACGACGCGGACCCGCACCCACGTCGCGTCCAGGGGGTTCGCGCTGGACACCGGGGGGTTCAGCTCGCTGTACGGCGGCCTCTGGTAGAACTCGCTGTCGTAGTTTTCGCCGACGATCGGGTGCGGGGTGATCGTGGCGGTGAACGTCGCCCCGCCCGCCTCTACCGCGATGGGGCCGATGCTCAGGCTCGTCCCGTTGTCCACCGGCTCGGCGAGGTTGTGGGTTTCGTTGGACAGCGACAGCGCCAAGGCGGCGCGCGTCTGATCCCAGAGGGCCGGCGCGTTGGTCGCGTCGATCACGCCATCGGTCGTCCGCACGTTAGCGGTCACCTCGTTGACGCGGTAGATCAGGAACCGCATCCCGGTGTCCGCCGCGGACAGCGCCCGGTTGATCTTCATGTGCGCATCGGCGGTCGACAGGTTGCCCTGCGCCACGATCGCCATCGCCGCGGCGAGGGACCCGAAGATCACCAGGAACATCATGGCCAGGATCGCGGCGGCGCCCCGGCGG
>JAJUHR010000327.1 GCA_029267795.1 Planctomycetota bacterium | reverse complement strand
GGTCCGTAGCGGTCGTATACGACACCCGACCCCGGTCGTGCCAGTAAGCGTGCTCGGGGCCGACGCCGGGGTAATCCAGCCCCGCTGAGATCGAATGCACCGGCGCCGTCTGCCCGCTGTCGTCCTGCAGGACATAGCTCAGCGTGCCGTGCAGCACCCCCGGCCGGCCGAAGCACAGCGACGCCGCGTGCTCCCCCAACCGGTTTCCCCGCCCGCCCGCCTCCACGCCGATCAGCCGCACCTGCCCATCCCCCACAAACGGGCCGAAAATCCCCGCCGCGTTCGAGCCCCCGCCCACGCACGCCACCACGTAATCCGGCAGCCGGCCGACCTGTTCCAGGCACTGCCTGCGGCACTCGACCCCGATCACCGATTGAAAATCCCGCACGATCATCGGAAACGGGTGCGGCCCGACCACCGACCCAATGATGTAATGCGTGTGCTCGCTGGATTCCATCCAGTCCCGCAAAGCCTCGTTGGTCGCGTCCTTGAGCGTCCTCGAGCCGTGCTCCACCGGCACCACACGGGCACCCAGCAACTCCATCCGGCTGACGTTGGGCGCCTGACGTCGCATGTCCTCCGTGCCCATATACACGTCGCACGCCAAGCCGAACACCGCCGCCGCCGTCGCCGTGGCCACCCCGTGCTGCCCCGCCCCGGTCTCCGCGATGACCCGCCTTTTCCCCATCCGCACTGTCAGCAGGGCCTGCCCTAGCGAGTTGTTGATCTTGTGCGCCCCCGTGTGGGCCAGGTCTTCGCGCTTCAGGTAAATCCGGGCACCCCCGGCCTTTCCCGTCAGCCGCGAAGCAAAGTACAACGGCGTCGGCCGGCCCACGTAATCCCGTAGCAACGCGCCAAGCTGCTCGCTGAATGACTGATCCCGCCTGGCGCGCTCGTACTCCACCGCCAACTGTTGCACCGCCGCCACCAGGGTCTCGGGAATATACGCGCCCCCAAAAGCGCCGAAACGCCCTTGTAAATCAGGAACCGCATCGAGTCGTGTGGGGTTGGCGACAGAGGGTGTGGGATGGCTCATGGCAGCTCGTTTTGAGTATTCCCGCCCGAATGCGTTTCGATCCGGAACCCCACAGTGTATCGCCCCACGACCGATCTGGGCACCCCGGTGCCCACGACATTAAGGCGTTTTTTTCGTTCGTGTCTACCGTCTCCCGGATTGGGGTGGCTGGGGTGCCACACAACCCCCGGTGGTCTGTGGAATCGTAAGGCGGCTCTTTGGTTCGTCGGGAAAAGAGACGGGCGAAGCCCGCGCTACGAAACCGGGTGGCTGTGGTGGAGCGAAGCGACACCACGGCGAGTCCTGGGGCATCACTACGCCGCGCCCGAGCTCCCCGGGGCAAACTAGGCAGCACTTCTCATCGACAAACTCGTGCCCCCACGCGCCGGGCGTCTCTAGAAAAACGGTTTCTTGGCCGTTTCGG
The DNA here is from genome assembly GCA_029267795.1 of Planctomycetota bacterium. Taxonomy (GTDB): domain Bacteria; phylum Planctomycetota; class Phycisphaerae; order Phycisphaerales; family Phycisphaeraceae; genus JAJUHR01. The sequence goes on along the minus strand of JAJUHR010000327.1, from coordinate 1,340 downwards.
ATGATGCTGTATCATGTCGCCGATGACCGCTGAACCCGCGTCCAACCCGCCCATCGAGCGCCGGCCGTTCGAGTCCGAAACCGAGGACGTGATGCAGGGGGCCGCCCGCTGGGAGGTCAAGGTGCACGAGCACGGCCTGATCGCCCTGGTGGACGCGATGCCCCGGCTGGTCCCTCGTGGGCAGAGCGCCGATGCCGCCATTGTCCAGGCCGCCCGCGTCAGTTACGGGCAGGGTACCAAGCAGGTGAACGAGGACCGCGGGCTGATCCGCTACCTCATGCGGCACCGCCACACCACGCCCTTCGAGATGGTCGAGTTCAAGTTCCACGTGGTGATGCCGATCTTCGTCGCCCGCCAGTGGATCCGCCACCGCACCGCCAACGTCAACGAGTATTCCGCCCGCTACTCCGTCGTGCCCGACCGCTTCTACACGCCGACCATCGAGAACGTCCGTGCCCAGTCTGCGGTGAACCGGCAGGGGGGCGAGCAGCCGGTGGACGTCGGCACCGCGCAGCAGTTCCTCGACTACCTGCAGCGGTGCCAGGACCAGTACGAGCAATACCAGCAGTTGCTCGACAAAGGCGTCAGCCGGGAGCTGGCCCGCATCGGCCTGCCGGTCAACGTCTACACCGAGTGGTATTGGAAGTGCGACCTGCACAACACGCTGCATTTCTTGAGCCTGCGGATGGACGAGCACGCCCAGCGTGAGATCCGCGACTACGCCGCCGCCATGTACGCCCTGATCAGGCCGATTGTGCCGATCACCTGCGAGGCGTTCGAGGACTATCGCCTGAGCGCCGTGACCCTCAGCCGGCTCGAGCTCGAGGCCCTGCGCACCGGAGGGACGCTGGCCAGCACCAACAAGCGCGAGCAGGCGGAGTGGGAGGCCAAACGCGCCAGGCTGGGCCTGTGATAGCCCTTTTCCCAGCCGTTCGGTAAGATGCCCCTTCACGATGTCCGATGCTCAGATCATCCACGAGATCCTTACCGCAGCCCGTGTTCCCGTCCTCCGCAGCGACCCGGCCCGGGAACCCAGGAAACCCCGATCGATGGCCATGGTCACCCGGTGGACCCGAACACTGATCCCGACCTCTAGGCAGGTGCCCGCCGAGGCCGAGGTGTCCAGCCACCAGCTGATGCTCCGCGCCGGGCTGATCCGCAAGCTCGGCTCCGGCGTGTACGAGTACCTGCCCCTGGGCTTGCGCAGCCTGCAGAAGGTGGTCGCGATCATCCGTGAGGAGATGGACGCCGCCGGCGCGGTGGAAGTCATGCTCCCGGCCCTGCAGCCCATCGAGCTGTGGGAGCAGACCGGCCGCCGGGCCGCCTACGGCCAGAACCTC